>JBFWJB010000063.1:0-11138 GCA_050253435.1 Rhodospirillaceae bacterium | reverse complement strand
TCCTCCGGCAGGTCTGCGGCGTCCAACAGTTCGGCGACGGCGCGGGAGAGGCGCTCCTTGCGGGTGTCGGCGCGGGCCGAGGCGGTGTTTTCGGCGCGGGCGACGAGGTCCGCAATCACGTCCACATGTTCGGAGACCACGGCGGCGATGCGCGCGCCTTCCTCCGCCCGCGCCGCGGCAAGCGCCGCGACGGCGCGGGAGAAATCGGCCAGCAGCTGCGCGTGCAGCGCCGCCTCGGCGGTTTCGTCGGAGGGGGTTTCCGCGGTCTCGACCACGCCCTTGACCTGCAGCAGGCCGTCGAAAGCCGGGGGCTCCACCTGGCCGGGGAAGCGGGCGCGCACCTCGGCGGAGGCGGCGATC
Source organism: Rhodospirillaceae bacterium (assembly GCA_050253435.1). GTDB lineage: Bacteria > Pseudomonadota > Alphaproteobacteria > Rhodospirillales > Rhodospirillaceae > Oleispirillum. The sequence goes on along the minus strand of JBFWJB010000063.1, from coordinate 10,778 downwards.
AGGGTTTCCAGCCAGGCGGTGTTGAGCGCAAGCCCGGCGGCGGCGGCAGGGCGGGCGACGGTGAGCGCAATGCTCACCGAGCCGCGTGACAGCGCCGCGGCCAGCGCGTCGCGCAGGGGTTTTTCCAGAGGCTCGAACCCGGCGGGCAGGCGGAAGCGCGCATCCAGCCCCTTGCCGTTGACGCTGCGCAGGTCCCACACCCATTCGGCGCCGGTTTCGGCGTCGCGCCCGTCGATCCGGGCGAAGCCGGTCATGCTGTGCAGGCTCACCTCGTCACCCCCTCATCCGTCTTCCCCGTGGAGAAATCGCGTTTCAGGGTTATAACCGTGAACGCAACGCTCTGTCACGTTCCTGCGACGATAAAAGGACGCCTTCCGTGCCGCACGCCCCCACCACCATCGTCATCACCGGCGCTTCCGGCGGCCTTGGCCGCGCGCTCGCCCGCGCCTATGCCGCGCCGGGCCGCGCCCTGCACCTGTTCGGGCGCAACCTGCAGCGCCTGGAGGAGACCGCCACCGACGCCGCGGCGGCGGGGGCCACGGTGCGCACCCACGCGGCGGACGTGACCGACGCGCACGCCATGGCCGCCGCGCTCACCGCCATCGACGCCGCCGCGCCGGTCGACCTGCTCATCGCCAATGCGGGGATTTCCGCGGGCACCCACGGCGGGCCGGAAAGCCCGGAACAGACCCGCGCCGTCTTCGCCGTCAATCTCGACGGCGTGCTCAACACCGTGCTGCCGGTGCTGCCCGCGATGCGCGCCCGCGGCCACGGCCAGGTGGCGATCGTCTCCTCCATCGCCGGGTTCCGCGGCATTCCCGGCGCGCCCGCCTATTGCGCCTCCAAGGCCGCGGTGCGCGCCTGGGGCGAGGGCCTGCGCGGCGAGGCCGCGGCGGACGGCGTGGCGGTCAACGTGATCTGCCCCGGATTCGTCCGCACCGCGATGACCGGGGCCAACGGCTTCCCCATGCCGTTCATCATCTCCGCCGACTGCGCCGCGCGGATCATCCGCAAGGGCCTGGCGCGCGACCGCGGGCGCATCGTCTTTCCCCTGCCGATGCTGCCCATCGCCTGGGGCCTGCGCGCCCTCCCCGACTCCTGGCTCGACGCGCTCGCCCGCGCCCTGCCGCGCAAGGGGGGCTGACCCCGCATGTCCGCCTCTTCCTCCGTGCGCCCGGTGGCGCTGCTCTCCGCCGCCGCCTTCGCCTCCGCGGCGACGGCGCGCCTCGCCGACCCGCTGCTGCCGCTGCTCGCCGAGAGTTTCTCGGTCGGCGTCGCCGACGCCTCGGCGGTGGCCACCTACTTCTCCCTCTCCTACGGCTTCTGCCAGATCGTCTACGGGCCGATCGGCGACCGCCTCGGCAAATACCCGGTGATCGCCGTGCTCACCCTCGTCTCCGCCGCGGCGAGCGCCGCCGCGGGCTTCGCCGACAGCCTCGCGACGCTGATCTGGCTGCGCCTTCTGGGCGGCGCCAGCGCCGCGGCGATCATTCCGCTGTCGATGGCCTACATCGGCGACACCGTGCCCTACGAACGCCGCCAGCCGGTGCTGGCGCGCTTCCTCTCCGGGCTGGTTCTCGGGGTCATCGCCGGGCAGGCGTGCGGCGGCATCCTCGGCGAGCACGTCGGCTGGCGCGGCACCTTTCTCGCCCTCGCCGCGGTCTACCTCGTCGTCGCCATTGCGCTGTGCGCCGAACTCTTCTCCGGCCGGGTGGAGATCGCCCGGCGGCGGACCACCCTCGCCGAGATCGCGCTTTCCTTCGGCCGCCTCGCCGCGGCGCGGCCGGTGCGCATCATCCTCGCCACCACCTGCTGCGAGAGCCTGCTCTTCTACGGCGCGTTCACCTTCCTCGGCGCCTACCTGCGCGGCGATTACGGCCTGTCGCTCACCGCGGTCGGCGGCATGCTCGCCGCCTTCGGCAGCGGCTCCATGCTCTACTCCTTCTCCGCGGGAACCCTGCTGCGCCGCTTCGGCCAGCGCGGCATGGTGCGCGCGGGCGGCGTGGTCATCGCCGCGAGCTTCTGCACCATTGCGCTCGCGCCGCCGCTGCTCCTCATGCTGCTGCCGATCGCGGGCAGCGGCTTCGGCCTCTACCTGGTGCACAACACCCTGCAGACCCGCGCCACCCAGATGGCGCCGGAGGTGCGCGGCCTTGCCGTCTCGATATTCGCCGCGTCCTTCTTCATCGGGCAGTCCTCGGGCGTGGCGCTCGGCGGCATGGTGGTGGAAAGCGTGGGCTACGCCCCGCTGTTCGCCGGAGCCGGGCTCCTGCTCGCGGTGCTCGCCGCGCGGTTTTCCACCACCGTGGACCCCCGGACGTCCTAGCCGCGCAGCGCCTGGAGGATCGCCATGATGTCGAGGTCGCCGAAGCCGTGCGTCTCGGCGCGGCCGTAGCTTTCCTTCGCCGTCGCGGTGATCGGCAGCACCGCGCCCACCTCCGCGGCCTCCGCCACCGCGAGGCGGAAGTCCTTCGCCATGTGCTTGAGCGGGAAGGCGGCGGAGAAGTTGCCCGCGGCGATCGCCGGAAGCTTCAGCTTGACGATGGGGGAGGCCACCGCCGCCTCGCCGAGCATCTCCAGCAGCATGTCGCGGGAAAGCCCGCTTTTTTCGCCCAGCACCACCGCCTCGGCCAGCGCCTGCAGGGTGAGGCCGAGCACCATGTTGACCGCAAGCTTGGCCCGCGCGCCCGCCCCGGCGGGGCCGAAGTGGAACGCCCGCTTGCCGAGCACGTCGAAGATCGGGCGGCAGCGGTCGAAGGTCTCCGCCTTGCCGCCGACGAGAATCACCAGGGAGCCCTCGGTCGCGGGCTTCACCGAGCCGGAAACCGGTGCATCCAGCACCGCCACCCCGAGCTTCGCCAGGCGGTCCGCCGCCGAGCGGCTCGCCCCCGGCGAAATGGTGCCCATGTTCACCACCACCTGCCCGGCGCGCAGGCCCTCGGCCACGCCGCCGGGGCCGAACAGCACCGCCTCCTGCGCCGCGTCGTCGGACAGCATGGTGACGACCACGTCCACCTCCGCCGCCAGCGCCGCCGGGCTTGCCGCCGACGGGCAGTCGAGCAGCGCCAGCCGCTCCGGCGTGCGGTTCCAGGCGAGCAGCGGATACCCCGCCGCAATCAGATTGGCGGCCATCGGCACGCCCATGTGCCCCAGGCCGATCCAGCCGATCTTCGGTTTCGTCATCATCCTGCGTCCTTCAACAAACCATGCCCCTCGCCCGCCAGCAAAGACCCGCCGGCGCCGCGGGGCAAGGGAAAAAACCAGGCCGGGCCCTGCCCGGGCCCGCAAGGGGTCTTGGCCCCCTTGACCCCATGACTGGTTTTTCGCCGCGCAACGGCTAATAACCGTCACGCGGCGTGACGGCTCTATGGCGCTGCGCGCAAAAACCAAAAGTTATGGGGTGCGCGAGGGGACCGAGTCCCCTCGTAAAGTTTTAGTTCTTCCCCGCCTTCTTCGCGGCCTTCTGGATGGCGCGCCATTTGGCGACGTTGCGGGTGTGTTCCGCCAGGGTTTTGGAGAAGACGTGGCCGCCGCTGCCGTCGGCGACGAAGTAGAGGTCGGTGGTATCCGCGGGGTGGGTGACGGCGGCGAGCGCCGCGGCGCCGGGCAGGCAGATCGGCGTCGGCGGCAGGCGGTCGATGACGTAGGTATTGAACGGGGTTTCGGAGTCGAGATCGCCGCGGGTGAGGCCGCGCTCCAGGGTTCCCGCGCCTGCGGAGAGGCCGTAGATCACCGTCGGGTCGGATTGCAGGCGCATGCCGAGTTTGAGGCGGTTGAGGAAGACGGCGGCGACCTGGGGGCGCTCGCCGGGGACGCCGGTTTCCCGTTCGACGATGGAGGCGAGGATCAGCGCCTCTTCCGGCGAGCGGAGCGGCAGGTCCGGGGCGCGGCCTTCCCAGGCCGAGGCGAGCGCGCGGTCCATTGCCGCGGCCATGCGCTTGAGCAGCGCGGCGCGGCTTTCGCCCAGGGTATAGGCGTGGGTTTCCGGCAGCAGGCTGCCCTCGGGCAGGGTTTCCGGCACCGCGCCTTCCAGCCCCGGCGCGGCGGCGATGAGGGCGAGGGCTTGCTTGACGGTGAGTCCTTCGGGGATGGTGAGGCGGCGCTGCACCACCGCGCCCGCGGCGAGCATATCGAGGATGCCCTGCATCGAGACGCCGGGCGGGAAGGCGTATTCCCCGGCGCGCAGGGCGGCCTGCCGCCCGGAGAGGCGCACGCCGATGCGGAACAGGCGCGGGTCGTCGATGGTTCCGGCCTCGGCGAGCATATGGGCGATGCGCTCCACCCCTGCGCCCTTGGGCACCACCACCGTAGTCGCGGAAGCCGAAGGGCCGGGGGCGAAAAACGCCTCCCGGCCCTTGACGTAGGCCGCCGTTCCGGCGAGCGCCGCCAGCGCGATGAGCGCGACGGCGGCGACCCCGAGACGGCGCAGCAGCGGCATGACACGCCTACACGCGCGTCATGATCAGCGAGGCGTTGGTTCCGCCGAAGCCGAAGGAGTTGGACTGCACCACATCGACCTTGCGTTCCTTGGCCTGCAAGGGGACGAGGTCGATATCGCAGCCTTCCGACGGCTGGTGCAGGTTAAGCGTCGGCGGCACCACCTGATCGCGCAGGGCGAGGGCGGAGTAGATCGCCTCCACCGCGCCGGCGGCGCCGAGCAGGTGGCCGATCGCCGACTTGGTGGACGACATCGACAGCTTGTAGGCGTGGTCGCCGAACACCGACTTCACCGCGGCGCATTCGATCTCGTCGCCGAGCGGCGTGGAGGTGCCGTGCGCGTTGATGTAGTCCACCGCATCGGCGGAGAGGCCGGAGTTCTTGATCGCCATGCTCATCGCGAGCTTGGCGCCACGGCCCTCGGGGTGCGGCGCGGTGATGTGGTAGGCGTCGCCGGAAAGGCCGTAGCCCTTGATTTCGGCGCAGATCTTAGCGCCGCGCTTCTTTGCGTGCTCGTATTCCTCGAGCACCACGACGCCCGCACCCTCGCCCATGACGAAGCCGTCGCGGCCCTCGTCCCACGGACGGGAGGATTCGCTCGGGCGGTCGTTGTAGGCGGTGGAGAGCGCCTTCGCCGAGGCGAAGCCCGCGATGCCGAGACGGCACACCGCCGCCTCCGCGCCGCCCGCGACCATCACGTCGGCGTCGCCGAACATGATCAGCCGCGCCGCATCGCCGATGGCGTGCGCGCCGGTGGCGCAGGCGGTCACCGCCGAATGGTTCGGCCCGGTGAAACCGTATTTGATCGAAACGTGGCCGGAGGCCAGGTTGATCAGGCTGGAGGGAATGAAGAACGGCGACACGCGGCGCGGGCCGGACTTTTCCATCACCATGGCGCATTCGCTGATGCTGTGCAGGCCGCCGATGCCGGAACCGATCTGCACGCCGGTGCGGGCGCAGGCTTCTTCGTCCGTGGGCTTCCAGCCGGAATCCTCCACCGCCTCTTCGGCGGCGGCGAGCGCATAGACGATGAAGTCGTCCATGCGGCGGCGTTCCTTGGCGGGGGCCACGCTGTCCAGATCGAGTTCCCCTTCGCCGGTTCCCATCGGCACCATCGCCGCGACCTGCGCGGACAGATCGTCGACCTCGAAACGGTCGATCCGGCGGAACCCGTTCTCGCCCGCGACCAGGCGCTTCCAGTTCAGCCCAACGCCGCGGCCCAGCGGCGTCAACAGACCCATGCCGGTGATGACTACTCGCCTCATATTATCCACCCATTGTCGTTACAGGGAAGATCGCGCCCGTCCCCAATGCATTTCGGACGCGGTCCCTCGGCGTGGCGCGCTCATGCCGGCGCGCGCCAGGGACAAAGCGTTTGCGGTCATCCCAGGGTCTCCGGGATGACCGCCACGCGGCTTAGGCTCAGCCTTCGGCCTTGGTAATGAAGGAAATCGCGTCCTTGACCGTGAGAATCTTCTCGGCGGCGTCGTCCGGGATTTCGATACCGAATTCTTCTTCAAACGCCATCACCAGTTCGACGGTGTCCAGGCTGTCCGCGCCCAGGTCGTCGATGAAGCTGGCGTTCTCGGTCACCTTGTCTTCCTCGACACCCAGGTGCTCGACGACGATCTTCTTCACGCGTTCGGCGACATCACTCATTGGCTTGTCCTCGGTCTTTATGCTCGTTGCTTCGGTTTATCACTGAAACGGGGCCGGTGTCCCGGCGAAACCCCTTTTCTGCGGGGCTCCGCGGCGTTTTCCGCCACGCTTCCCAGCGCCCAAGTGGCCCGTTCACTACCACACTTTCCCAGGGAAGGCCAGAAGCGGGAGAACCCGCCGCCGCCCCGCCCGAGGGTTTAGATCATCGCCATGCCGCCATTCACGTGAATGGTCTGGCCGGTGACGTAGGCGGCTTCTTCCGCCGCCAGGAACGCCACCGCGGCGGCGACGTCTTCGGGCGAGCCGAAACGGCCCGCCGGAATCGATGCGAACATGCGCTGCCGCTGTTCTTCGTTCAGCACCTCGGTCATCGCGGTCTCGATCATCCCCGGCGCCACGCAATTCACCGTGATGCCGCGGGAGGCGAGCTCCTGCGCGAGCGCCTTGCTCATGCCGATCAGCCCGGCCTTGGAGGCCGCATAGTTGGCCTGGCCCGGGTTGCCGGTGACGCCGACCACCGAGGAAATGGCGATGACGCGGCCGAAACGGCGCTTCATCATGCCGCGCATCACCGCGCGGGTGAGGCGGAAGGCGGCGGTGAGGTTGACGTCGATCACCGTCTGCCAGTCGTCGTCCTTCATCCGCATGGCGAGGCCGTCGCGGGTCAGCCCGGCGTTGTTGACCAGGATGTCGATCTTGCCGAGGGCGGCTTCCGCCTCCGCCGCCAGGCGGTCGGTTTCCGCCGGGTCGGAGAGGTTGGCGGGCACCACCACCGCACGGCCCGGATGGGCCGCTTCGATCTCGGCGGCGACCTTATCCAGCGCCTCGCGGCGCGTGCCGGAGAGCGCGACCTTCGCGCCCATGGCGGCAAGGGATTTGGCGATGGCCGATCCGATGCCGCCGGACGCGCCGGTCACCAGCGCGCACTTATCGGTTAAGTCGAACATGTCTCAGGACTCTTTTTGATTTTTGACTCAGGGACCACTCCGCCGGCGCCTCCCAACGCCCGGACGGCACGCACAAAGAAACCGCCCGGCGCGGGGATACGCGGACCGGGCGGCTCCGTAATGATCAGGCCGCAACCACTTTGGCGAACGCGGCGATCTCGTCCAGGCTGCCCACCGGCTGACCGTCCATCTCGCGGTCGATGCGCTTGGCAAGACCGGAAAGAACGCGGCCGGAGCCGACCTCGACCAGCGACGAAACGCCGTGGCTCTTCATGAACTGCACGCTCTCGCGCCAGCGCACCGAGCCGCACACCTGCTCCACCAGGAGCTTGCGGATTTCCTCCGGGTCGTCGGTGGCGCGCGCCGTGACGTTGGCGACCACCGGAACCGACGGGGCGCGCATCTCGACGCCCGAAAGCGCCTCGCGCATCGTCTCCGCCGCCGGACGCATCAGCGCGCAATGGAAGGGCGCGGACACCGGCAACAGCACCGAGCGCTTCACGCCCAGCTTCTTGGCGATCTCGATGGCGCGCTTCACCGCGCCGACATGGCCGGACACCACCACCTGGCCGGGGGCGTTGTCGTTGGCCGCTTCGCAAATCTCGCCTTCCGAGGCTTCCTGCGACAGGGTGCGCGCCTGCTCGGCGTCGAGGCCGAGGATCGCCGCCATCGCGCCCATGCCGAAGGGCACCGCCTTCTGCATCGCGCGGCCGCGGGTCTTCAACAGACGCGCGGTATCGCCGAGTTGCAGTGCGCCCGCGGCGCACAGGGCCGAATACTCACCGAGAGAATGGCCCGCCACATAGGAAGCGACGTTCGGCAGCCGCACCCCATATTCCTTGTCGAGAACCCGGATGATCGCCACGCTCACCGCCATCAGGGCGGGCTGGGTGTTTTCGGTCATCATCAGGTCCTGTTCGGGACCTTCGAACATGATCTGCGTCAGCTTCTGCTCGAGTGCGTCCTCGACTTCGGCGAACACCTCGCGGGCGACCGAAAACGTCGTCGCGAGTTCCTTGCCCATACCGACGGCCTGAGAACCCTGCCCCGGGAAAACCACTGCGCGCATGCGCTTACTCCTCTATCCATGGCCGGAAAACCGGCTCCCTCGCCGTCAAAAGAAGCACAACCCCCCCCAATGTCAAGCGCCCCTTGCATCGCCGCAAAAGATGTGTATAGTCCGCCACCTCACAACTCCTTGCCGATCATGGGATCGGCTATGCCCAGAGAAACGCCGGTGAAACAATGTTTCAGGCGATATCCGGGAAGAGAGAAGCCATAGGGAGTCTATAATGTCGTTGTACGAAAGCGTGGTCATCGCGCGCCAGGACATCAGCGCCACCCAGGTGGAAGCCCTGGCCGACCGTTTGACCGAAATCCTCTCCGCCGGCGGCGGCGAGGTCAAGAAGCGGGAAATGTGGGGTCTGCGCAACCTCTCCTACCGCATCAACAAGAACCGCAAGGGGCACTACGTCCTCTTCAATATCTCCGCTCCCGCGGCCGCCGTGGCCGAGTACGAGCGCCAGATGCGGATCAACGAAGACATCCTGCGCTATATGACGGTGCGCGTCGAAGCCCTGGAAGAGGGTCTCTCGGCGATGATGCAGCCGCGCAACGAGCGTGGCGATCGCGGCGACCGCGGCGATCGCGGCCCGCGCGGTGATCGTGGCGACCGCGGCGATCGTGGCGAACGCGGCGGCCGCCGCTTCGAGCGCGACCGCGCCCCCGCCCCCGCTCCGCAGCAAGCCGAAGGAGACGCATGATGACCGCTCCGCGCCGTCCGTTCTTCCGTCGCCGCAAGACCTGCCCGTTCTCCGGCGCCAACGCGCCGAAGATCGACTATAAGGACGTGAAGCTGCTTACCCGCTTCATCTCCGAACGCGGCAAGATCGTGCCCAGCCGCATCACCGCGGTCTCGGCGAAGAAGCAGCGGGAACTCGCCCGCGCCATCAAGCGCGCGCGCTACCTGTCGCTTCTGCCCTACGTGATGAAGTAAGTCCCCCTGGGGACGACCCGAACCCCGCGGACCGCGCCCATGCGCGCGGTCCGCACTTCGCATTCCTAACGGGCCGCGGCGGATCCCCCGCCCGGCGCCGGACGAACAGAACCTAAGGATAGAGACCATGGAAGTCATTCTGTTGGAACGCATCGAACGCCTCGGCCAGATCGGCGACGTCGTCAAGGTCAAGCCGGGCTACGCGCGCAACTTCCTGCTGCCGCAGAACAAGGCCATGCGCGCCACCAAGGAAAATATCGCCTACTTCGAAACCCAGCGCGTCCAGATCGAGGCGAACAACCTCCAGCGCCGCGAGGAAGCCGAAGCGGTCGCCGCCAAGATGGCCGGCCTGCGCCTCGTCATCGTCCGCCAGGCGGCGGAAAGCGGCCAGCTCTACGGCTCCGTCACCGCGCGCGACATCCGCGACGCGATCAAGGAAGCGGGCTTCTCCGTCGAGAAGTCGCAGGCGATGCTCAACCAGCCGATCAAGGCGATCGGCAGCTACGCCGTGCCGTTCTCCCTCCACCCCGAGGTGAAGGTGGACGTCGCCGTCGTCGTCGCCCGCTCGGCCGAGGAAGCCGAACGCGTCGCCGCTGCCCCCGCCGAGGAGCCGGAAGAGGAAGCCGCCACCGAGGAAACCCCGGAAGCCCCCGTCGAAGAGACCGAGGAGCCGAAGGCCGAGTAAACCTCGCCCGCCGCAAAAATCCCGCCGCCGCCCGGCCTCCGGACGGCGGCTTTTTCATGCGCGGAGAAGGATTGCCTCACCTCAAACGCCTGTCCAATAGAGGACGTATTACAAATCGCATATGCGCATTACGCGTAAACTTAAAAAATAAGTCAAAAATAAACGTAAAAAATAGGAAACACGTAAACGCCGTCAATAAATATACTTTACCTATATACAAATAATTTTCTTTATGGTTAATACGCCATGTTCTACTATTGTACCGTTCTCCACATGAGAGAACGCATGCAAGGAGATCGGAACAATGTCAACCAGCACCTTTGTACAGCCGAACTCAAACACCATGGTATGTGCCGCCTATCCGCCCGCCGTCGACGACGCCGTGGCGGTCATGGCCCATATCGGCGCAGCCTTCGCCCCGCACGCCCAGGCGGAACCGGACATGACGGTCGCCGTCGATGCCGGCAACCTCACCTATGGGAACACTCTCGTTCAAATGTCGGAACAGACTTCGGCCAGCCTCACCGCCCCGGTCAGCGATCCGCGTTACGACCTGCTCGTCGTCGACCGGAGCACTGCGGAAGTCTCGGTGGTGACCGGGACCGAGGCGGCTTCTCCGGAACTGCCCGCCCTGCCTTCCGGCATGATCCCGCTGGCGCAGATCGCCCTCGGCGTCGGCATGGAAGCCATCACCAACGCCGACATCACCGACCTGCGCCCCCTGTGGCGCAGCCAGACCTCGCCCCTCCCCGTGGCGGAGGGCGGAACCGGCGCTTCCTCGGAGTCCGCCGCGCGGGATAACCTCGGCCTCGACAACACCTACGGCCAGTGCAGGCTCCTCCTCTCCGGCGGAAACCTGCTGTTGAAGCCGCAGAACGGCAACAAAATCACGATCGACGGTGAAGCGCGGACCATCCCCTCCGCCGGCGTCGCCCTGTCGGCGAGCGGCACCGCGGCAGCCACTCTGTACTACATTTATGCCGCCGTCTCGGAAGGCGCTATCGTACTGGAAGCCTCCACCACGGCCCATGCCACGGACGCCTCCACGGGGATC
>JBFWJB010000062.1:0-11167 GCA_050253435.1 Rhodospirillaceae bacterium | reverse complement strand
AACCAAAACTTCGCGGAGGGTCTTGGACCCTCCGCACCTCCCATAACTTTCATTTTCTGCGCGCAGCGCCATAAGCCCGTGCGGTTGCCGCGTGAGGCGTTGCCTGCCGCTGCGCGGCGAAAAACTTAGGGGAGGTGCGGAGGGTCCAAGACCCTCCGCGAAGTTTTTTCTTCAGGCAGAGTGCGTCGCGATCACCTGCAGGAAGGCGTCGCCATAGCGTTCCAGCTTCGCCTGGCCGACGCCGGAGATGCCGAGCAGCGCCTCGCGGCTTTTCGGGCGCTCGGCAGCGAAGGCGACCAGCGTGGTATCCGGGAACACCACATAGGGCGGCACCGCGAGTTCCTTGGCGATTGCGGTGCGCTCGGCGCGCAGAGCTTCGAACAGTTCCCGGTCCGCGCCGTCCAGCATCATCGACCTGGCGGCCGCGCTCTTCGGCGCCTTGCCCGCTTTCGGGCGGTCCTTGCGGAAGAGGACGGTGCGTTCGCGGCGGAACACGGCGCGCGCCTCCGGCTCCAGCCGCAGCGCGCCGAACGCCGCGTGATCGACGCCGACCAGGCCCGCGGCGAGAAGCTGGCGGTAGATCGACTGCCAGGTCTTGGCCGGAATATCCTTTCCCGCGCCGAACACCGGCATCTCCACATGGCCGAAACGGGTGGTCTTTTCGTTGACCGCGCCGGTCAGCACGTCGATCAGGTGGCCCGCGCCGAAGCGTTCGCCGGTGCGATAGACCGCCGCCAGCGCCTTGATCGCGGCCTCGGTGCCGTCCCAGGTTTCCACCGGCTTGAGGCAGGTGTCGCAATTGCCGCAGGCGCCGGGGTGCGCCTCGCCGAAATGCGCGAGGATCGCCTGCCTGCGGCAGCCCGCGGTTTCGCAGATCGCCAGCAGGGCGTTGAGCTTGGCGCGCTCGACCCGCCGCACCGCCTCGTCGGAGGTGTTCTCGTCGATCATCCGGCTGCGCTGCACCACGTCGGCCATGCCGTAGACCATCCACGCCTCGGAGGGCAGGCCGTCGCGCCCGGCGCGCCCGGTTTCCTGATAGTAGGCCTCCACCGAGCCGGGCAGGTCGAGGTGCGCCACATAGCGGATGTTCGGCTTGTCGATACCCATGCCGAAGGCGACGGTGGCGACCAGGCACAGGCCTTCCTCCTTGAGGAAGGCATCCTGGTTGGCGTCGCGGTCGGCGCGGTCCATCCCCGCGTGATAGGGCAGCGCGCGCACCCCCTGCGCGTTCAGCCAGGCGGCGGTGTCCTCCACCTTGGCGCGCGACAGGCAATAGACGATGCCGCTCGACCCCGCATGCCGCGACAGAAACTGCAGCAGCTGGCGGCGCGGCTGGTCGCGCTCGACGATTTCGTAGGAAATGTTCGGCCGGTCGAACGAGGACGAGAACACCCTGGCCGCGCCCAGGCCGAGCTGGTCGATGATATCGGCGCGGGTGTGCGGGTCGGCGGTCGCGGTCAGGGCGATGCGCGGCACCCCGGGGTAGAGTTCGGCAAGCTGCCCGAGTTCGCGGTATTCGGGGCGGAAGTCGTGCCCCCATTGCGACACGCAATGCGCCTCGTCGATGGCGAACAGCGCGATGCCGGTCCTGCCCAGCATCTCCTGGAAGCCGCGGGTGACGATGCGCTCGGGAGTGACGTAGAGGAGGTCGAGCCCGCCGCGGGAAACCGCGCGCCGCACCTCGGCGAACTCCTCGTAGGAAAGCGACGAATTGAGCGCGGCGGCGCGCACGCCGCGCTGCCGCAGCGCCTCCACCTGGTCGCGCATCAGCGCGATCAGCGGCGAGACGACGACCCCCACGCCGTCGCGCACCAGCGCCGGAAGCTGGAAGCACAGCGACTTGCCGCCGCCGGTGGGGAACAGCACCACCGCATCGCCGCCCGCGATCATGTGCTCTACCACCTCCGCCTGCCTGCCGAGAAAGGCGGAATAACCGTAGACCCGCTTGAGGATGTTCAGCGGGTCTTTCGTAGGGGCTGTGCCGTTCTCAATCTGCTGCACGGAACCGCTTTCTTGGGGGTCGTTCTTCAGGCGAAACCCGCCGCCCCGGAAAGGGCGGCGGGTTCGCGTTACGCCTGCGGGCCGGTTACGAGCAGCCGGTGGTGGAACCGCAGGTATCGCACTTCAGGCAGGTGCCGTTGCGCACCAGGGTGAAGTTGCCGCACTCGGGGCAGCTGTCGCCTTCGTAGCCCTTCATCCGCGCCTGCTGGATCTGCACGGCGCGCGCGGACGGCGCGGCGGAGGCGGAAACCGCCACCCCCGACGACGCGCCCGCGGTGACCGCCCCCGCGGTGACCGCGGTGGTGGACATCAGGGTGGCGGCCATGCCGTCGGTGCCGGTGGCCTGCAGCCCGCCTTCCAGCACGCGCAGGCTGGCGCGCACGTCCGCCGGGATGGTGCCGCGCAGGTAGCCGGAGGAAGCCACCGCCTCCACCACTTTCTCCGCCGCCTTCTGCAGGTCGGCCTGGGTCTCGCCCTGGCCGAGGCTGTCGTGGCGCAGGTCGTCGGCGTGGACGTGGGCGAGGTCGTCGCGACCGAGGTAGGAGATGGCGAGCTCGCGGAACAGGTAGTCGAGGATCGAGGTCGCCATCTTGATCGCGTCGTTGCCCTGCACCGAGCCCGAGGGTTCGAAGCGGGTGAAGGTGTAGGCCTCGACGAATTCCTCCAGCGGCACGCCGTACTGCAGGCCGATCGACACCGCGATGGCGAAGTTGTTCATCAGGCTGCGGAAGGCGGCGCCTTCCTTGTGCATGTCGATGAAGATCTCGCCGAGGCGGCCGTCGTCGTATTCGCCGGTGCGCAGATAGACCTTGTGCCCGCCCACCGTCGCCTTCTGGGTATAGCCCTTGCGGCGGGTCGGCAGCGCGGAGCGGGTCGGGTCGGCGGCGACGATCTTCTCCACCACCTTCTCGACGATGCGCTCGGTGACCGCCATCGCCTGCTTCGCCGCCGGTTCGTCGGCAAGGTCGTCCACCAGGTCGTCGCCGAAGGAGGCGGACAGCGGCTGGCAGAGCTTGGAGCCGTCGCGGTAGAGCGCGTTGGCCTTCAGACCCAGCATCCAGCTGTTGAGGTAGGCGGTGGTGCAGTCCTCCACCGTCGCGCCGTTGGGCATGTTGATGGTCTTGGAAATCGCGCCGGAGATGAACGGCTGCGCCGCCGCCATCATCTGGATGTGGGCGTCCGCCGAGAGATAGCGGGTGCCGGTGCGGCCGCACGGGCTTGCGCAGTCGAACACCGCGAGGTGCGCGTCCTTGAGGCCCGGCGCGCCTTCCAGGGTGCCCGCGCCGCACACGTAGGTGTTGGCCGCCTCGATCTCCGCGGCGGAGAAGCCGAGGCCTTCCAGCATGTTGTAGCAGACGTCGGCAAGGCTCGCCTCCGGCAGGCCGAGCACGTCGCGGCAGAATTCCATGCCCAGGGCATAGGGGTTGAAGGCGTACTTGACGTCGAAGCAGTTGGCGAGGTTCTCCTCGATCTTCATCAGCGCGACGTCGGTGAAGCCCTTGGCCTTCAAGGTTTCATGGTTGATCGCCGGTGCCCCCGCCAGGGTGCCGTGGCCGAGCGCGAAGCGCAGCATCGCCTCGGTCTCCGCCTCGGCATAGCCGAGGGCGGCCAGCGCCTCGGGCACCAGGCGGTTGATGATCTTGAAGTAGCCGCCGCCGACCAGCTTCTTGTACTTGACCAGGGCGAAGTCGGGCTCGATGCCGGTGGTGTCGCAGTCCATCACCAGGCCGATGGTGCCGGTCGGCGCCAACACCGAAACCTGGGCGTTGCGGAACCCGGTGGCCGCGCCGAGCGTAAGCGCGGCGTCCCAGGCGGCGCGGGCCGCCTCGGCGATATCGGACTGCGGGCAATGGCGCGCGTCCATCGGCACCGGCAGCACGTTGAGGCCTTCGTAGCCGTGGGTCTCGCCGTGCGCGGCGCGGCGGTGGTTGCGCACCACCCGCAGCATGTCGGCGGCGTTCTTCCCATAGCTCGGGAAGGCGCCCATCTCCTCGGCCATTTCGGCGGAGGTGCGGTAGGACTCGCCGGTCAGGAGCGCGGTGATCGCGGCGGTGAGCGCGCGCCCCGCGTCGCTGTCGTAGGGCAGACCGGAAGCCATGAGGAGGCCGCCGATATTCGCGTAGCCGAGGCCGAGGGTGCGGAACTCGTAGGAGCGTTTGGCGATCTCCTTGGAGGGGAACTGCGCCATCAGCACCGAGATTTCCAGGGTGACGGTCCACAGCCGCACCGCGTGGGAGAACGCCGCAACGTCGAAGCTCTTGTCCTCCTTGCGGAAGGCGAGAAGGTTGAGCGACGCGAGATTGCACGCCGTGTCGTCGAGGAACATGTACTCGGAGCACGGGTTGGATGCGTTGATCCGCCCCGACTGCGGGCAGGTGTGCCAGGCGTTGATCGTGGTGTCGAACTGCAGGCCCGGATCGGCGCACGCCCACGCGGCATAGCCGATCTGCGCCCACAGGTCGCGCGCCTTGATCGAGCGCGCAGGCTTGCCGTCGGTGCGGCGGATCAGGGTCCAGTCGTCGTCGGCGGCCACCGCCTTGAGGAAGGCGTCGGTGACGCGCACGGTGTTGTTGGAGTTCTGGCCCGAGACGCTGGCATAGGCCTCGTTGTCGAAGTCGGTGTCGTACACCGGCACCTCGATCTCGGTGAAGCCCTGCTTGGCGAACTGGATCGCCCGCTGGGTGAAGTTCTCCGGCACCGCGGCGCGGCGCGCGGCGAGGATCGCGGTCTTCAGCGCGGCGTTCTTGCGCGGATCGAAGCGGGCGTCGCCTTCGGCCAGGGCCGCGCCGTCGCCCTCGCGGGTCGCCTTCATCACCGCGTTGAGGTGGGTATTGATCAGGGTGGAGCCGGTGACCAGGCAGCCGACCTTCTGCTCCTCGTGGACCTTCCAGTTGATGAAGGTCTCGATGTCCGGATGATCGATGTCGACGATCACCATCTTCGCGGCGCGGCGCGTCGTGCCGCCGGACTTGATCGCCCCCGCGGCGCGGTCGCCGATCTTGAGGAAGCTCATCATCCCCGACGACTTGCCGCCGCCGGAGAGGCTCTCGCCCTCGGCGCGCAGGCGCGAGAAGTTGGTGCCGGTGCCGGAGCCGTACTTGAACAGCCGCGCCTCGCGCATCCACAGGTCCATGATGCCGCCGTCGTTGACCAGGTCGTCGGTCACCGACTGGATGAAGCAGGCGTGCGGCTGCGGATGCTCATAGGCGGAGTTGGAGCGCACCAGCTTACCGCTCTTGAAATCGACGTAGTAGTGCCCCTGGCTCGGGCCGTCGATGCCATAGGCCCAGTGCATGCCGGTGTTGAACCACTGCGGCGAGTTGGGCGCGGCCATCTGGCAGCACAGCATGAAGCGCATCTCGTCGAAATAGGCCATGGCGTCGGCCTCGGAATCGAAGTAGCCGCCCTTCCAGCCCCAGTAGGTCCAGGTTCCGGCCATGCGGTCGAACACCTGCGTCGCCTTGGTCTCGGAAACCGTCTCGGCGGAAGCGGCAAGGTCGGGCTCGGAACGCCACAGCCATGCCGGAACGTCGTCCTCGGGCACGCGCTTCAGCGCCGCCGGAACGCCCGCCTTACGGAAATACTTCTGCGCCAGGATGTCGCAAGCCACCTGCGACCAGTCGGCAGGCACCTCGATATCCTGCAGGCTGAAGACGACCGAGCCGTCGGGTTTGCGAATCTCGCTGCCGGTATAGCGAAATGCGATGGACGCGTAGGGGGAAACCCCCTCCTTAGTAAAATGCCGTTCGATCCGCATAGCCGCACACCCCTTTTGAGACTATTCCGGCACCGGCCCGGAACGGGGGCGCCGAATCATGATGAAAAAACCGGGGGGAATAAAGGCGCGCGAAAATGCAGCCGCGCCAAACCCTCGTCCCCTGTTCGAATCGAGCAACGGAGTCCAGCCGCGTAACGCCTTATAGCGTATGGGGGACTCGCCTGCCGGGCCCCATATTTGGTGGTCACCAGCGGCAAGAACACAAGGTACTGCGTTGCCGCAGGGGCGGCAAGCTAAAAAAGTCGATAAAAACCATATATGGTGTGACGGCCGTTACAGCACGTACAATGGGATGTATACCAAAGGCCGATCCCCGGCGCAAACCGCCGCTCAGCCCGCATCCGCGCGCTGCGCCAGGGCCAGCTCCACGAAGGCGCGCACCGCCGGGCTCGCTTCCTCGTCGCGGTAGGCCATCACCACCTCCGAAAGAGGCATGCCGGTAAGCTCGCGCGACACCAGGCTCGGCAAGTCGGGCCGCCCCACCGAGGCGGGGGCCACCGCGATGCCCACCCCGGCGGAGACCAGGGACATCAGGGTGTTCATGTCGTTGGCCTGGTGAATCGCCGCGGGAATCGCCCCCGCGCCGCGGATCGACTGGATCAGGAGGTCGTGGAACCCCGGCGCGTTCTTGCGGGCGTAGACCAGAACCTCCTGGCCGTCGAGGTCGGCAAGCCCCACCTCCGCCCGCGCCTCCAGCGGATGCCCGGCATGCAGGAACAGGCGGAACGGCTCGCGGTGCATCACCGCCATGACGATGCCGCGCGGCGGCGCGGCCGGCAGGCGGAAAAAGCCGATGTCGATCTCCCCGGCCTCCAGCATGACGATCTGGTCGGCGGTGAGGGCGTGGCGCATCTCCAGTTCCACCTGCGGGTAGCCCTTGCGGAACGCGGTGACCAGCGGCGGCACCACCGCCGCCGCCGCGGTGGAGATGAAGCCGACGCGCAGGCTGCCGATCTTGCCCGCCGCCGCCTGCCGCGCCCGCGCGGTGGCGCGTTCGAGCCCGGCCAGCACCGCCGACACCTCGCCCTGGAACACCGCGCCCGCGGCGGTGAGCTCGGTCTTGCGGCGGTTGCGCGCAAACAGGCGCACCCCGAGTTCGTCCTCGAGGTTGCGGATCTGCAGGCTCAACGCAGGCTGGGAGATGTGCACCCGCTCCGCCGCGCGGCTGAAATGCAGGCACTCGGCGACGGCGAGAAAACTGCGCAACTGCGACAGGTCCATGGGCGGTCTCCTAGGGCGCGGCGGATGAGTTCCCGCTCAGTTATTTATCAGGCAAATAACTGGATACGGAAATACAATTTCTCTTTCTCTCCGCGCGCCCGCATCTTTTAAGGGTTCCAGGCGTTCGTCCCCACGGCGGGCGCATGGAGGTTCCGGTCTTGACCCCCCGGAACACCCAAGCGGGACGATGCGACGGCCGGACTATGGTGGACCTGCCGTTGCGTCTCCCCTCCGGTCGCGCCGGCGTGAAACCAGGCGGTCCTTCCGCCCGCATGTTTCGCTCCCCATAAACGCCGGCGCGGCCGAACGCCTTTTCCCCGCGCCCTCCCCACCTTATCTTGAAGATCGAACCCGCCGCGCCGCCTTTACGAACCGGTCTGCGGGTGGCATAGTCCGGTTCGCCGTTCCTTGCGCGCGGCGGTACGGCTTTGAGGAGTCTTGAGGACATGAATCTGGGCACGCGCCTTTACACCTGGCTGCGCGGCGAGTTCGTCGGCGAGGACACCTTCGGCAATCGCTACTACCGCGACCGCAAGACCGCGCGCGGCAGCCGCGAGCGGCGCTGGGTGATGTTCAACGGCGCGCCGGAGGCGACCAAGGTGCCGCCGGAATGGCACGCCTGGCTGCACCACACCACCGACGCGCCGCTGGAAGGCGCGCGCCACGCCTGGCAGAAGGGGCACCGCCCCAACCTCTCCGGCACCAAGTACGCCTACTTCCCCGCCGGGCACGACCGCCGCGGCGGCAAGCGCGACAAGGCGACCGGCGACTACGAATCCTGGCGTCCCTCCTGACCAGGGCGCGAGGGGGAAAGCGCACCATGCATTTCGGCGAACGCGAAGACATCGGCCTCGGCGCCCTGGTCTGCCTGATCGGGGCGGGCCTTCTCGCCTATCTGCACGGCCGCGCGGCGACGCCGGAAACCCAGACCGGCTATCCGCTCTATGCCGCCTTCCAGCGCAGCGACGGACTGATGGAAGGGGCGCCGGTGCGCCTCGCCGGCATCGACGTGGGCAAGGTCGGCAACATGGAGCTGCGCGAGGGCTTCCGCGCGCGCGCCACCCTGCGCCTCGACGACGGCATCCGCGTCCCCTCCGATTCCGCCGCGGTGATCCACACCGACGGCCTGTTCGGCGCGAAATACGTGGAAATCGAGCCGGGCGGCGCTGCGGAGTTCCTCTCCGGCGGCGACTCCCTCTCCTTCACCCAGGATTCGCTCGTCGTCGAGGACCTGCTGGAGCGCCTCGTCGCCATGGCGAAGTCGCAGCAGGCGAAATGCGCCGAGGCGCTCTCCGCCCCGCCGCAGCAGAAACCCGAAGAGCCCTCCGGCAAGGCCGCACCGGTCCTGCTGGTGCCGACTGACAAAGGAAACTGAGAACCATGCGCAAGCAGGTCATGGAAAGCATCATGGGCGCGGTGGTCCTGCTGGTCGCCGGCTACTTCCTGGTGTTCGCCTACACCAGCGCGCAGGTGCGCGAGGTGCAGGGCTACCACATCCGCGCCAACTTCCTTAAGGTCGGCGGCCTGCGCGCCGGCTCCGACGTGCGCATCAGCGGCATCAAGGTCGGCTCGGTGATCGACCAGCGCCTCGACCAGGATACCTACGAGGCGGCGCTCACCCTGTCCATCCGCCCCGACATCCAGCTTCCGGCGGATACCGTGGCCTCCATCGCCACCCAGGGCCTGATGGGCGACAAATACATCCGCCTCGAACCCGGCACCCTGCAGGAGCGGCTGAAGGACGGCGACGTCCTGAAGAACACCCGCGACTACAAATCCCTGGAGGACACGGTGGGCGAGTTCATCTTCCTCGCCACCGGCAGCAGCGGTGAGGAAGGCAAGCCGTGATCCGCCTCGCACCGGCTGCGCTCGCCCTCGGCGCGGCGCTCTTCGCCCTCGCACCGGCCCCCACCGAGGCCGCCACCAACATCGACACCCGCCTCGCCATCCTGCGCGGACTCGACAAGATCACCGGGCGCATCACCACCATCACCGCTGTGGTCGGCGATACCGTGCGCTTCGGCTCGCTCGCCATCATCGTGCGCGCCTGCCGCACCCGCCCGCCGGAGGAAACCCCGGAAAGCGCCGCCTTCCTCGATATCACCGAACTCAAACCCAACCAGCCGCCGGCCGACGTGTTCCGCGGCTGGATGTTCGCCTCCAGCCCGGCGGTCTCCGCCATGGACCACCCGGTCTACGACATCTGGGTGCTGGAATGCCGCGAACCCCTGAAACCCCGCGACGAACCCGCCAATCCCATCGAAACCGGCTGAGTTTCTGGAAAAGAAAAAACTTTACGAGGGGACTCGGTCCCCTCGCGCTCCCCATCACTTTGGTCTTTGCGCGTAGCGCCATCAGCCTGCGGCGGTTGCCGCGGGAGTGTTGCCTGCCGCTTCGCGGCGAAAAACATATGGGGGGTGCGGGGGGACCGAGTCCCCCCGCGAAGTTTTGGTTTTTCCCTACGCGGCGAGCCAGGCGCGCAAGGCGGCGGAGACGTCGTCCGGCGCTTCGAGGGTACAGAGGTGGCCGCAATTGGGGATGATGGTGAGTTTCGCGCCGGGGATGCGTTCCGCCATTTCGGCGAGGCGGGGCGGCGGCGTGAGTTCGTCGGCGTCGCCGCCGATCACCGCGGTGGGGACCTTGACCTTGCGCAGGTCTTCGAGGCCGTCGGGACGGTTGATGATCGCCGTCTGCTGCCGGACGAACACCTCCTTGCCGATGCTCCAGGCCATGTCGGTGATGGTGCGGATGAGGTCCGCATCGGTCCGCCGCGCGGCGGAGACGAGACGCGGCAGCAGGCGTTCGGTGACCGGGGTGAAACGCCCGGCGGCGGCGAGCGCGATGTAGTCGCGGCGCATCGCGGTCTGTTCCGGGGTATCGGCGCGCGCGGAGGTGGCAAGCAGCGCGAGGCGCGTCACCCGGTCCGGCGCACGGCGCATGATCTCCTGCGCCACGTAGCCGCCCATGGACAGCCCGACGAGGGCGAAGCGGTCCGGCGCCTCGCCGAGCACCGCGGCGGCCATGTCGCCGACGGAATCGGCGACCAGGCTCGGCACCCAGCAACGCGCCACGTCGGCAAGCGCCGCCATCTGCGGCTGATAGAGCGCGGCGTTGCACAAGAGGCCCGGCAGAAGCACCGCTTCCTGGCGCATCGGAGACTCCTTTCGGTTAGCGGATCAGGGTTCGGGTGATGTCTTTGAACTCCGGCGTGCCGGCGCGCGCGAGCCATTCGAAGATCACCATCTCGATGGTCACCAGGTGGATTCCCGCGGCGGTGAAGCGCTGCTTGGCGGTTTCCTCGTCGAGGGCGAAGCGCGAGCCGCAGGCGTCCACCACGACGAACACGTCGTAACCCTTGTCGCGCAGGTCGAGCGCGGTCTGCATCACGCAGACGTGCATCTCGATGCCCGCGACCACCACCTGGCGGCGGCCCAGCGCCTCGAACTTTTCGACGAAGGCGGGCTCGCCCATGCAGGAAAACGCGGTCTTGGAGACGTAGAGGTCCTCTTCCGGCACCGCTTCGCGCAGATCGACCATCGAGGGGCCGAGGCCCTTGGGGTACTGCTCGGAGATCAGCACCGGCACCTCCAGGCGGGCGGCGGCGGCGGCGAGGCGGGCAGCGCCGTCGATGACCTTGCGGGGATCGGCCATCACCGGAGCCAGGCGCTCCTGCACGTCGACGACGACGAGGCAGGAGTGATCGGCGAAAATACGCATCGGGAAAGTCCTTTGCTGAGAAAAGGCTCGAAAACCAAGTGTCGGGGTGGAGTGTCCGGCTTTCAAGACGATTTCGCGCCAAGGACGGTATTTTTGCCGCGCCCAGCCGGATTTCCCGTGATTTCGCGCCTCGCGCGTTGACATTCGGAGATTTCCGCCCGATTATCCCCGAACTTTTCGCGGCGTGCCCGGATGCTTTGGTCCCGCATGCCCGAACGGCGTTTTCCGCGCAACAGTTCAACGGATCATCGAACCACATGACGTTCGAAGAGCTTGGGCTTGAGCCCAACACCCTGAAGGCCATCGCCGACATGGGCTACACCGCCCCCACCCCGATTCAGGAACAGGCGATCGGCCTGATCCAGATGGGCGCGATGTCATGGGCATCGCCCAGACCGGCACCGGGAAGACCGCTTCCTACACCCTGCCGATGATCGACATCCTGTCCAA
>JBFWJB010000061.1:0-11226 GCA_050253435.1 Rhodospirillaceae bacterium | reverse complement strand
CGCTGGCGCGCGAGGCCGCGGAGCGCCACGGCGTGCGGATTCTGCGCAACCAAGAGGAAGCGAGGGCGACATGGTGATCGGACAGGTAATCGGAACGGTGGTGGCCTCGCGCAAGCACGAGCGCCTAGTCGGCAGCAAGATCCAGATCGTGCAGCCCCTGGCGCCGCGCACCGGCGAGGCCGACGGCACCCCCTTCGTCGCGGTGGACGCGGTGGGCGCGGGCGTCGGCGAGCAGGTGCTGGTCGTCCGCGGCAGCGCCGCGCGCATCGCGGTGGACCGGGAGAACTCCCCGGTGGACGCGACGATCGTCGGCATCATCGATCAGTTCGACGTCGAACTCTAGGGAGACCCGCGGAGGAACGGCGATGTACGGCAAGATCTACACGCGCAAGGGCGACCGTGGCGAGACCGGCCTTTCCGGCGGACGGCGGGTGGGCAAGGACGACGCGCGCGTGCAGGCCTACGGCACCCTCGACGAGCTGCAGGCGCAGCTCGGCCTGGCGCGCGCCTTCATCCGCCGTCCGGAACTCAACGCCCTGGTGTTCTCACTGGAAGAGGAAATCGCCGTCGCCTGCGCGCAGCTCTCCTCCGACCCCCAGGACTTTCCGCGCCTGAAGCGCGTCCTCGGCGACGCCGAGATCGCCCGCATGGAGGCGGAGATCGACCGCCTCGTCGCGGGCCACGGCCTGCCCGGCGGCTTCATCGTGCCCGGCCGCGGCCCGGATTCCGCCGCCGCGCATGTGGCGCGCACGGTGTGCCGCCGCGCCGAACGCCTGGTGGTGGCGATCGACCGCGGCACGCCCGCCTACGCCAACCTCTGCGCCTACCTCAACCGCCTTTCCGACCTGCTGTTCGCGCTGGCCTGGTCGCTCGAGGTCGAGAGCGTCGCCGAAGAGGCGGTGCGCGCCATCGTGGAGGGCTCGAGATGAGACTCCGTTTCGCGCTTCCCGACGCCGTCGCCGAACTGCTCGCCGAAGCCTGCCGCGCCGAGGCGCTGACGATCGGCGTGCCGATGGCGGTGGCGCTGGCCGATGCGGAGGGCGGCGCGCAATGGTTCGCGCGCATGGACGGCACGCTGCCGGCGAGCACCGAGCTTGCGATGTCGAAGGCCTACACCGCGGCGGCGCTGCGCATGCCGACCCACGAACTGGGTCTGCTGGCGCAGCCGGGCGCGGCGCTCTACGGCATTCAAAACAGCCACGGCGGCCGCATCGTGGTGTTCGGCGGCGGCTTTCCGCTGCGCCTGGACGGCCGCGTCGTCGGCGCGCTGGGCGTCAGCGGCGGCACGGTGGAGGAGGACATGCGCGTCGCCGCGCCCGCCCTCGGCCTGCTCGCCGCGATGGAAGAGAAGGCCCGGCTCCTGCCGGGACTGAACGGCGAAAACCTGCCGCCGCTCGCCGTGCCGCAGGTGATGCGGGCGCTGCGGCAGGCGCTCGCCGCCTACGAAGACACTCCCGCCGGGGAGCTGGCCGCCGTGCTCGGCGGCGTCGCCCTGGCCCTGACCTGATGGCGTCGTCCGTACGATGACAACGAATGGAGTGGTTGAGATGCAGACCAGTGAAGCGCAAGTGACCGAGTTGGTCCGGAAGATTCTCGAACAGATGAACGTCGCACCGGGGACGGCACAGGGTCACGACGGGCTTTTCCCGACCGTCGATGCGGCGGTCGAGGCGGCGGCGGCCGCACAGCGGCAACTGCTCCGCCTCACGCTCGAAAAGCGCGAGGAGATCATCGGCAACATCCGCTGCCGCGTGCTGGAGGAAAACCAGCGCCTCGCCGCCCTGGCGGTGGAGGAGACCCACCTCGGCCGGGTCGAGGACAAGATCCGCGAGAACATCCTGTGCGTGAAGAAGACCCCGGGCACCGAGGATATCCGCCCCCTCGCCCTGAGCGGCGACCACGGCATGATGCTGCTGGAATACGCGCCGATCGGCGTGATCGGCGCGCTCACCCCGATCACCAATCCCACCGGCACCTTCATCAACAACACCATCGGCATGGTCGCTGCAGGCAATGCGGTGGTGTTCAACTGCCACCCGAGCGCCAGGGAGACCAGCCGCCAGATGATTCTGCTGCTGCACGCGGCGATCGTCGAGGCGGGCGGTCCGGCGGGACTGGTCGGCATGGCCGCCGACCCCTCCCTGGAAACCGCCAACGCCCTGGTCTCGCACCCCAAGGTCAACATGCTGGTGGCCACCGGCGGCAAGGGCGTGGTGGACGTGGTGCTGCGCTCCGGCAAGAAGGCGATCGGCGCGGGCGCGGGCAACCCCCCCTGCCTGGTGGACGAAACCGCCAACCTGCGGCGCGCCGCCGAGTGCATCGCCAACGGCGCCTCGGTCAACAACAACATCTTCTGCATCTGCGAAAAGGAAGTCGTGGTGGTGCGGGAGGTCGAGGACGTGCTGATCAAGTTCATGGAGGAGACCGGCAAGGTCTATCTGCTGTCGCCGGAGGAGGCGGAGGCGGTCACCCGCCTGGTGATCAAGGACGGCAAGATCGACGGCGGCTACATCGGCCGCAACGTCCAGGTCATCCTGAAGGATGCGGGCATCATCGTGAACGACGCCTGCCGCCTCGCGATCTTCCGCGCCGCGCCGGACCATCCCCTGGTGTGGAAGGAGCAGATGATGCCGATCCTGCCGATCGTGCGGGTGAAGAACGTCAAGGAAGGCATCGACTTCGCGGTCGAGGTCGAGCAGGGCAACCGCCACACCGCGATCATGCATTCGACCAACGTCGAGAACATGACCGCCTTCGCCCGCGCCGTGCAGACCACGATCTTCGTCAAGAACGCGCCGTGCTACGCGGGCATCGGCCTGGGCGGCGAAGGGCACACCTCGTTCACCATCGCCGGGCCCACCGGCGAGGGGCTGACCTCGGCGCGGACCTTCACCCGGCAGCGCCGCTGCACGCTGGTGGAGTCCTTCCGGATCATCTGAGGGACGAGGAGGGCGAACGGTGACGAACGGGTCTCTGTGGTTTGCGCTGTCCCTGGCCCTGTCGAGCAACGTCGACAACATTGCCGTCGGCGTCGTCTACGGGGTGGCCGGGGTGCGCGTGCCGTTCGCCTCCAACCTCGCGATCGCGGCGCTCACCGCGTCCGGAACCCTGGCGTCCGTGGGGCTCGGCCTGCCGCTCGCCGCGCTGCTGACGCCCGCCGCCGCCAACCGCACGAGCGGCGGGCTACTGATCGCGCTCGGCGTCTGGACGCTGCTGCGGGAAGGCCGGAAACCGGTACGGCGGCACACCGGTCTACCCGGCAGAGGCGGCCCGTTGGAAACCCTCTCGATGATCCTGCAGGACCCGCTCCAGGCCGACCGCGACGCCTCGCGGCACATCGACCTGCGCGAGGTTCTGGCCCTTTCCGCGGCATTGGCGATGAACAACTTCGCCAACGGCCTGGCCGCCGGAATCGCGGGCATCGACCCATGGGCGCTGACCGCGATGGTGGCTTTCGCCAGCATCGCCACCCTGGGCGCCGGGCTGGCCGCGGGCGGGGTTTTCCGCGCCCGCAGATTCGGCGCCTATGCCGGATACGCCTCGGGCGTGCTGCTGACCGGCCTCGGCGTCTGGCGTGTCTGGTTCTGGGAAGCTTAGGAGCTCGCGATGCGCGGTGAGACGATGAAGGCGGCGGTGGTGCATGCGTTCGGCGAGCCTCTGGCGATCGTCGATCTGCCTATTCCCGAACCGGGACCGGGGCAGGTTCTGGTGAAAATCCGCGCCTCCGGAGTCTGCCACACCGACCTGCACGCCGCCGACGGCGACTGGCCGGTCAAGCCGAAGCTGCCGCTGATTCCGGGGCACGAAGGGGTCGGTTTCGTCACCGCCGTCGGGCCGGATGTCCATTCCGTGCGCATCGGCGATTGCGTCGGCGTGCCCTGGCTGCACAGCGCCTGCGGCGAGTGCGACTATTGCGCCACGGAGTGGGAGACCCTCTGCAAGGACCAGCAGAACACCGGCTATACCCGCAACGGCACCTTCGCGGAATACACCCTCGCCGACGCCGACTACGTCATCCCCATCCCGGAGGGCACGGAACTGGTCGAGGTCGCGCCCATACTCTGCGCCGGGGTGACGGTCTACAACGGGCTGAAGCGCACCGAGGCGCGCAAGGGCCAATGGGTCGCGATTTCCGGCATCGGCGGCCTCGGGCACATGGCGGTGCAGTACGCGCGGCTGATGGGGTTCAAGGTCGCGGCGGTGGACATCGACGACGAGAAGCTGCAGTTCGCCACCGCCCTGGGCGCCGCGCTGACGGTCAACGGGCGCACCGAGGATCCGGGAGACGTGCTGCAGAGGCGGATCGGCGGGGCGCACGGCGTGCTCGTCACCGCCGCTTCGGTCAAAGCCTACGAGCAGGCCTACCGCATGCTGCGTCCCGGCGGGTGCCTGACGATGCTCGGCCTCGCCGCGGGAACCATGGCGCTGCCGGTCTACGACACCGTGATCAACGCGATCACCGTGCGCGGTTCCGTGGTCGGCTCGCGGCGGATCATGCGCGAAGCCATGGAATTCGCCTCGCACGGCCGCATCAAGGCCGCGGTGCGGCGCGAAAAACTGGAGAACATCAATCAGGTGCTGGAGCGGCTGCGCCGCGGCGACTTCGAGGGCCGCTTCGTTCTGGATTTCGGCGGCCCCGACTTCGCCTACGACGACAACGACCGGATTCCGCCGCCCCAGGCCTGGGCCTGAGGCGGCGGCGGACAGGCTCAGTAGCCCAGGGGGCCGCGCGCGGTGGAGGCCGCGCAGGTCGCGGAGGCGCCGGTGCCCGGCAGCATTTTGGCCGCGGCCACCTCTCCGCCGGCGACGGGCGGCGCGAAAGCCATCACCGAGCCGGTAACGACGACGGTTGCAGCAAAGGCGAGCAAGGGGGTGAAGAAAGCGTATCGGGTCATTTTAAGTCCTCTCTTGGGGTCGGGTAGGTAAGGGATGGAGGGTAGTATGGGCACGCCAATAGATCGGGTAAATCGAGTATTTTCTGGAAAATCGATCGATCGAGCCGATGCGCCGGCGGGAAACGCCGGATTGCGAACCTCCTCCCCGGCGCGCGGAAGCGCTTTAAACCGGCCGCAAGAAGACGTATTCTAAGAGGAGCAATTCGTGGAGAGCACACGAGAAAGCACGAATGGGCGATGCCCGACGGGGGCGCACGGCGCACCGGCGCGGTATGGCGTTCGGATGCGATGCGGATCCGCCGGTTCTGCCCATTTGTCGGCGCCCGGCAGCCTGGCTCTCCTTCCCGTTTTCCTTCCCGACCAGGTTGTCCCGGCGTTCGGCGGAGCAGGACCTCTGCAAGTCCGCATGACGGCGCCCTCCCCATTCCGAAAAGCCGGGTCCGCATTGCGGCCTCCGCGTCGGAAACGCGGCATCCATGCCCGAAACCGCGCCACGACATGCCCGGACGGCACGAACAGTCCGCCGGGACAAGGGAGGACATCATGAGGAAGGCAATCCTCGACGCTCTGCAACAACAGGAGCCCTTCGACCTTTTGGTGATCGGCGGCGGCGCCACCGGCTGCGGCATCGCGGTCGACGCGGCCTCGCGCGGCCTCAGGACCGCCCTGCTCGAACGCAACGACTTCGCCGGCGGCACGAGCTGCCGCAGCACCAAGCTGGTGCACGGCGGCGTGCGCTACCTCGAGGCGGCGGTCCGCCACCTCGACGTGGTCCAGTACAAGCTGGTCCGCGAGGGCCTGCACGAGCGCGGCGCCTTCCTGCGCAACGCGCCGCATCTGGCGCAGCGCCTGGAGCTGGTCACGCCGATCTATTCGTGGTTCCAGTTGCCCTACGTCTACGCCGGGCTCAAGGTCTACGACATGCTCTCCGGCGCGATGAACATCGGCCACAGCACGATGATCGGCCGCCGCGGCGTGCTGAAGCGCTTCCCCTCCCTCAAGGCGGAAGGGCTGAAGGGCGGCGTGGTCTATTACGACGGGCAGTTCAACGACATCCGCATGGCGATGGCGCTCGTCCTCACCGCGCGCGACTACGGCGCAGTGATGGCCAACTACGTCGGCGTCGCCGGGCTGCTGCACGACGCGCAGGGGCGCATCTGCGGCGCCGAGGCCGAGGACCGCCTGAGCGGCGCGCGGTTCGAGGTGCGCGCGCGCGCGGTGGTCAACGCCACCGGACCGTTCGCGGATTCGATCTGCCGGATGGACGACCCCGGCGCCAAGCCGATTCTCAAGGGCAGCTCCGGCGTCCACATCATCCTCGGCCGCGACGCCGTGCCGCTTGAGGTCGGCTTCCTGATCCCCGAAACCGACGACGGCCGCGTCCTCTTCCTGCTGCCGTGGCAGGGCCACATCCTGATCGGCACCACCGACGAACCCGTCGACATCGTCGAGCGTCCGGAAGCCACGCAGGCGGAGATCGACTACCTGCTGGACTACGTGCGCCGCTATTTCAACGCCGACGTCGGGAAAAAGGACGTCAAGGCCGCGTGGTGCGGCATCCGCCCCCTGGTCTTCGACCCGAAGGCCAAGGACACCGCCGCGCTGGCGCGCGAGCACGTGATCATCGAGGCGAAATCCGGTCTGCTGACCATCGCCGGCGGCAAGTGGACGATCTACCGGCTGATGGCCGAGCACGCCGTCGATCGCGCGATCGCGGCGGGCAAGCTCGCCCCTGCCCGCGGCTGCACCACCCACGACATGCGCCTGATCGGCAGCCGCGGCTTCACCCCCGGCGGGGACCGGCTCCTCGCCGCGAACAGCGGGCTGCCCGCCGACGTCGCGGAGCACCTCTATCACGCCTACGGCGACCAGTCCGAAAAGCTGCTGCCGCTGGTTTCCGGACACGGTGCGGAGCGCCTCTCCCCGGCGCACCCGTTCCTGGAGGCGGAGGTGCTCCACGCGATCCGGGAGGAACAGGCGGTGCGCGCGGAGGACGTGCTGGTCCGGCGGATGACTCTCGCCCTGCTGGACGGCGCGGCGGCCCAGGCATCGATCGACCGCGTGGTCGAACTGATGGCCGCGGAACTCGGCTGGGACGAAGCGCGCTGCGCCGAAGAACGGGAGATGGCGCGCAGTCACCTCGGGGCGGGGCTTTGAGCCGCCGCAACCGGGAAGAAGAAGGACGCGACGATGAAAACCGCCTGCGGCAGCCGCACCGCACATCCGCCCCGGACCGCCACCCGTCCGCCGCAGCGCGCGGCCGGCGGTCCGGACATGTCATGACCGCATCAGGAAAGGGCTCTCCCGTGACGGCTAACCGATTCGCTCCCAACGGCTCGTCGCCGCGCTACGCCGCCTCCACCGACCATGACAGGAGCCCGCCTCTGCGCGCGCTGCTGACCGAATCCCCGATCATCCCCGCCCTGCGCGATCCGCTTCTGCTCGACCGCGCCCTCGCCGCCCACGGCCGGATCATCTACCTGCTCTGCGGCGGCCCGGGGAACCTCGACGATCTGGTGGGGCGGATCAAGGGCGCGGGCAAGTCGCCGATCGTCAACATCGATCTGATCAGCGGCTTCTCGCGCGACAAGGCCGCCCTCACCTACCTCGCGGAGCGCGGCGTGGAGGGCATCATCTCGACCCACGCCGAGTGCCTCAACCAGGCGCGATCCCTCGGCCTGTACGTCATCCAGCGGACCTTCCTGCTGGACAGCGCGGCGATGGCGAACATCTGCTCCCAGATCAAGTCCGGCCGGGTCGACGCCGTCGAGGTCCTGCCCGCCCTCGCGCTTCCCAAGCTGATCCCCTCCGCCAAGGAGATTGCGCCGGACATCGCCCTGGTCGGCGGAGGGCTGATCAGCACCATGGAGGAAATCACCACGCTGCTCGACCGGGGCGTCCAGTCCGTCTCCGTGAGCGACCCTCAGCTTTGGATCAAATGACCATGACGCCCGGGAAACCGCAGCCTCTCGCCATGCGCCGATTCCCCCCCGCGGGGGCTGGGGGAACCGCCCCTCCGCGCGGAGAAACCGTTTGTTTCCATACGGAAAATTCTTTATATTGTCTCACTGTAGAGGTGGCAGAGATTCGAGAGAAGCCATCTATTGGGAAGGTCCTCGCGGCCGTCCCAATAGATGGCTTTTTTCGTGAGGCCCCGGGCGTCATCCCTCCGGAGATCGACGTCCGCAAGCCGCCGGACGTGGGGAGACGTTCGGCTTCCGGCGTGGATACGGCAGCCGGCACGCGCCACCCGAGGCACGGGGGCGCGCCCCTCTCCCGACGCAAGAACGGATGCAACACCCCGGTTCCGGAAGACCGGCGAACCCCGGTCATCCCCGCATTCCGCTACGGCCCCTGAAGGAGGATAGGCGTTCTGTAGACGACACATACAGCGACAGGGAGGAATACGAATGGCGACCTACATTGGAGCAATCGATCAGGGAACGACCAGCACGAGATTTATCGTATTCGACCGCACCGGCCGAATCGTCAGCGTTTCCCAACGCGAGCACGAGCAGATCTTCCCGCACCCCGGTTGGGTCGAGCACGACCCGGCGGAAATCTGGCGGCGCACCGAAGAGGTCATCGCCGAGGCCATGAAGGCCAAGGGCCTGCGCCCGCAGGACCTCGCCTCCATCGGCATTACCAACCAGCGCGAAACCACCGTGGTGTGGAACAAAAAAACCGGCTACGCGGTCTACAACGCCCTGGTCTGGCAGGACACCCGCGTCGGCGACATGGTCGCCGAGATGGAGGCCGACGGCGGGCAGGACCGCTATCGCGCCAAGACCGGCCTGCCGCTCAGCACCTATTTCAGCGGCCTCAAGCTCCGCTGGGTCCTCGAGAACGTCGAAGGCGCGCGGCAGGCGGCCGAAGCGGGCGACCTGCTGTTCGGCAACATCGACACCTTCCTCATCTGGCACCTCACCGGCGGCACCAAGGGCGGCCTGCACATCACCGACGTGACCAACGCCAGCCGCACCCAGCTGATGAATCTCGAAACCCTCGACTGGGACGACGCCATCCTCGCCGACTTCGGCATTCCGAAGATCGTTCTGCCGAAAATCCGCGCGAGTTCCGAGGTCTACGCCGAGGCGCAGCTGCCTGCGATCAAGGGCGTGCCGCTCGCCGGTATCCTCGGCGACCAGCAGGCGGCGCTCTTCGGCCAGGCCTGCTTCAACCCGGGCGAGGCGAAGAACACCTACGGCACCGGCAGTTTCCTCTTGATGAACACCGGCGAAAAGATCGTCCAGTCGAAGTACGGCCTGCTCACCACCGTCGCCAACAAGATCGGCGACAAGCCGGCGCAATACGCGCTCGAAGGCGCGATCGCTGTCACCGGCTCCCTGGTGCAGTGGCTGCGCGACAACCTCGGTCTGATCGCCAAGAGTTCCGACGTCGAAGGCCTGGCGCGCAGCGTCAGCGACAACGGCGGCGTCTACTTCGTTCCCGCTTTCTCCGGGCTGTTCGCGCCGTACTGGAAGGCCGACGCGCGCGGCGCGATCGTCGGCTTGACCCGCTTCGTCAACAAGGGGCACCTCGCCCGCGCGGCGCTGGAGGCTTCCGCCTTCCAGGTCCGCGAAGTGGTCGATGCGATGGAAAAGGATTCCGGCATCGAACTCGCCAATCTGCGCACCGACGGCGGCATGGTGGTGAACCAGCTGCTGATGCAGTTCCAGGCCGACGTTCTGAACAAGCCGGTGGTGCGCCCGGTGGTTCTGGAAACCACCGCCCTCGGCGCCGCCTACGCGGGGGCGCTCGCCGTGGGGTTCTTCAAGGACACCAAGGAACTGGTGGCCAACTGGTCGGAAGACCAGCGTTGGACGCCGGCGATGCAGGGCGAAGAGCGGGAACGCCTCTATCGTTTCTGGAAGAAAGCCGTCGAGCGGACGTTCGACTGGCTGGACTGATTGGGTGCGGTCGAAAGGCATTACAACCCTATAAATCAAGGAGTTCAGTCATGACTGGTCCTATATTCGGCGAGTTTTTCGGAACCCTCGTTCTGGTTTTCCTTGGTGACGCCGTGGTTGCGAACGTCCTTCTGGAGAAGTCCAAGGGGCAGAACAGCGGCTGGATCGTAGTCACCACCGGATGGGGATTCGCCGTGCTTTTCGGCATCCTCGCCAGCCTCAGCGTCGGCGGCGTCGCGCACATCAATCCGGCGGTCACCCTGGCCCTGGCGATCACCAGCGGCGACTATTCCACCCTGGTGCCCTACATCACGGCGCAAATGGCGGGGGCGTTCTGCGCCGGCATCCTGGTGTGGCTGACCTATCTGGCGCACTGGGAGGGAACCTCCGACCCGGCCCTGAAGCTTGGCATTTTCTGCACCGGTCCGGCGATCCGCGACCTGCCGAAGAACACCCTGACCGAGATCATCGGCACCGTCGCCCTGGTCGTCTGCGGCCTCACCATCGGGTCCAAGGGCGTCGCCGTCAACGGACTGCCCGCCGGGCTCGGCCCGTTCTTCTGGGGTCTGCTGGTCTGGGGCATCGGTCTGGCTCTGGGCGGCCCCACCGGCTACGCTATCAACCCCGCCCGTGACCTCGGCCCCCGCATCGCCCATCAAATCCTGCCGATCGCGGGCAAGGGCGATTCGGACTG
This sequence comes from Rhodospirillaceae bacterium, assembly GCA_050253435.1. Classification (GTDB taxonomy): domain Bacteria; phylum Pseudomonadota; class Alphaproteobacteria; order Rhodospirillales; family Rhodospirillaceae; genus Oleispirillum. Next base: position 727 of record JBFWJB010000061.1, on the reverse strand, counting down.
GGGTTATGCCGGGGTTCCGGTGTTCGGCCCGTTCATCGGCGGCGCCATCGGCGCGGTCATCGTGCTGGCCCTCGGGATCGTCTGAGCAACCGGCGGTATCCGGAATCCGCCTTCGCGGGAGGCGCACCCTCCCGCGGAGGCCCTCTTCACGCATAGCGGGGCGGCGGCCGCGTGTCGCCCCCCGTTTCGCTCACAGATGAGGAGAACGCTATGAAAAAGCTAATCAACTCCCCGGAGAACGTGGTCCGCGAGGCGCTGGAGGGCATCGCCCTGGCGCATCCCGGCCACGTGCGGGTCTGCTTCGAGCCGTTCTACATCGCGCGCAAGGACGCGCCGGTCAAAGGCAAGGTCGCCCTGGTTTCCGGCGGCGGCTCCGGCCACGAACCGATGCACGGCGGCTACGTCGGGCACGGCATGCTGGATGCGGCATGCCCCGGCCACGTCTTCACCAGCCCGACGCCCGACCAGATGTTCGAGGCGGGCAAGGCGGTGCACAGCGGCGCGGGCGTGCTGCAGATCGTCAAGAACTACACCGGCGACGTGATGAACTTCGACCTCGCGGCCGAGATGCTGCGGGAAGAGAAGATCGCGGTGGAAAGCGTGTTGACCGACGACGACGTCGCGGTGCAGGACAGCCTCTACACCGCCGGACGGCGCGGCGTCGGCCTCTCCGTGCTGATGGAGTAGTTCCTCGGCGCGGCGGCGGAAAAAGGCTTGCCGCTCGCGC
>JBFWJB010000060.1:0-11269 GCA_050253435.1 Rhodospirillaceae bacterium | reverse complement strand
GTGCAGCACGCCGGGGCGGCCCTTGCCGATGGAGACGGCGTGTTCCTCGGTATCCGCGCCGAGGCCCGCCGCCTCGACCCCGTAGATTGCGACCGAAGGTTCGTTGAGGAAGGTATAGAACAGGCCGATGGCGTTGGAGCCGCCGCCGACCGCGGCATAGAGGCTGTCGGGCAGGCGGCCTTCCATCTGCATCATCTGCGCCTTCGACTCCTCGCCGATGATCTTCTGGAAGTCGCGGACCATGCGCGGATAGGGGTGCGGCCCGGCCACCGTGCCGATCAGGTAGTAGGTGTCCTCCACATTCGCCACCCAGTCGCGCATCGCCTCGTTCATCGCGTCCTTGAGCGTGGCGTTGCCGCTGGTCACCGGGCGGACCTCGGCGCCGAGGAGCTTCATCCGGAAGACGTTGGGCTGCTGCCGGGCGATATCCGTCGCGCCCATGTAGACGACGCAGGGCAGGCCGAACAGGGCGCACACCGTGGCGGTGGCGACGCCGTGCTGGCCCGCCCCGGTTTCCGCGATGATGCGGGTCTTGCCCATGCGGCGGGCGAGGAGAATCTGCCCGATGCAGTTGTTGACCTTGTGCGCGCCGGTGTGGTTGAGGTCCTCGCGCTTGAAATAGATCTTCGCGCCACCGCATTCCGCGGTGAGGCGTTCGGCGAAGTAGAGCGGGCTCGGCCGCCCGACGAAGTGGGTGAGGTAGCGGTTCATCTCCGCGGCGAAGGCGGGATCGGCGGCGGCCTCGTCGTAGGCCTTCTCCAGGGAGAGGACGAGCGGCATCAGGGTCTCGGCGACGAAGCGTCCGCCGTAGGGACCGAAATGGCCCCTCTCGTCGGGGCCCTGGGTGAACGAATTGGCAAGGGTCATGGACTGCTCACTTGTTGGCAGGGCGCGCGCCGCGCCGGTGAGAGGCACGGCGGCGCCGCGTCATGAAAGGGTTGAATGACGCGTCGGCGCGTCGAAATCCAGGAAAAAAGCGTCACCAGCGCCCGGCGCCTGCGCTTTTTGCGGCCTTGATGAAGGCGGCGATACGCGCCGGGTCCTTCACCCCCACCGCGCGCTCGACGCCGGAGGAGACATCCACCGCGGCAGCGTCCGAGGCGGCGATGGCGGCGGCGACGTTTTCCGGGGTCAGGCCGCCGGCGAGCATCCACGGGGTTTCGCCATTCCAGCCGTGCATCAGCTCCCACGGGAAGGGCTGGCCGAGCCCGCCGGGGCGGTCGGCATCCACCGGCGGCTTGGCGTCGAACAACAGCCAGTCGGCGTGGTCGTCGTAGGCGTGCGCCGCGGCGACGTCGGCGGCGGTGGAAACCCCCACCGCCTTGATCACCGGCAGGCCGAATTCCAGGCGCACCGCATCCACCCGCGCCGGGGTTTCCGCGCCGTGCAGTTGCAGCATGTCGAGGCGGATGTGGCCGAGCACCGCTGCGAGCGCATCGTCGGTGGGGTCGACGAAGAGGCCGACCTTGCGCACCTCGGAGGGCAGCGCATCGGCGAGTTCGGCCGCGGCCTCGGGCAGAATCGCGCGCGGCGACTTGGCATGGAAGACGAAGCCGACGAAGTCCGCCCCCGCCTCCACCGCCGCATCCAGGGAATCGACCTCGGTGAGGCCGCAGATCTTGACCAGCGTGCTCATGCCGGGGCGCTCCGGTAGGGGGCGTCGGCGCAGCCGAGGTCCGCGGCGATGCGCCAGGCGGCGTCGGCGGGATCGGCGGCCTTGCAGATCGGGCGGCCGATCACCAGGATGTCGGCCCCTTCGGCCAGCGCCTCGGCGGGGGTCATCACCCGCTTCTGGTCGCCCGCGGCGGCCCACGGCGGGCGGATGCCCGGCACGATGCGCAGAAGCTGGCCGAATTCCGCCTTGAGATGCTTGGCCTCGTGCGCCGAGCAGACCAGGCCGTCCAGCCCCGCCTCGGCGGCGAGGGCGGCGAGGCGGCGCGCCTGGTCGAGCACCGCGCCCGGCACGCCGACGCGGGCAAGGTCCGCCTGATCGAAACTGGTGAGCACGGTGACGCCGATCAGCTTGGGCGGCGCGGCGTCCACCTTGTCCGCCGCCTCGTAGGCCGCCTCGCGCGCCGCCTTGAGCATCGGCAGTCCGCCCGCGGCGTGCAGGGTGAGGTAGCGCGGGCGCAACGGCATCACCGCAACCACGGCGGAGGCCACGGTATTGGGGATGTCGTGCAGCTTGAGGTCGAGGAAGATCTCCTTGCCCGAGGCGCGGGCGACCTGGCGCACTCCCTCCGGCCCGTTGGCGCAGAAGAATTCCAGGCCGAGCTTGAGCCCGCCGACGTGCGCGGCGATCTGCGCGGCGAGACGGCTCGCCTGCACCAGGTCGGGGGTATCGATGGCACAAAATACGGGGTTGCTGCTCATGCGCGCGATCTTTCCGGAAACGTGGGAGGTACTTTACGGCGAAGCGGCGGTTCGCGCTAGGCCTTGCTGCCGGGAGGCGGCAGAGCCTCCGTCCGCTGCTCGCGCAGGCGGGCGCATTCCGCCTCCGCCTCGCGGGCCTTGGCCTCCGCGGCGCGGGCGCGGGCCGCGGCGCGGCTGCCCGCGGTGGCGCGGCCGAGCAGCAGGCCGAGGATGAGTCCGACGGCGAGCGCGCCGAGCACCGCGAGGTAGATGCTCAATCCCACGGAGATCGGCAGGGGCCAGAGATCGAGCTCCACCGTCTGGCGGTTGGCGACCGCAAAGGCGACCGCCGCGGCGGCGAGGGGGAGTCCGATGATCCAGGTGAGAATGCGCACGGTCGGGGCCCTTGGTGGAAACACGAGAGAAAAGCCGCGCCGGGGGTTCCGGCGCGGCGGCAGGCGGCCTAGGCGGAAGCCTCGCCGTTGATCAGGTCGCGCAGTTGCTTGCCGGTCTTGAAGTAGGGCACCACCTTGGAGCCGACCCGCACCGCATCGCCGGTACGCGGGTTGCGGCCGGTGCGCGCATCGCGGGTCTTGGTCGAGAACGCGCCGAAGCCGCGCAGCTCGACCCGGTCGCCGCGCGCCAGAGCCAGGGTGATTTCCTCGAAAATGGTGGCGACGATCCGTTCCACATCCCGCTGGTAGAGGTGCGGGTTGCGTTCGGCCAGGCGCGCGATCAGCTCAGACTTAGTCATAGCGTGCAATCCCCTTCGATAGAGGCGAGACGTCCGCCCATGGTGCATGCCGAAGCCAGGGAATCCCTCAGGCGGAAAACCGGCGCGCCCGGAGAAACCGAAACAGCAATCCTGTCGATACGTGTTTTCGAGACTGCCAGATTTCAACCCCTGCTTCAAGGTTAACCCTCTCAGGGGCAAGCCTTTTTCATATTCGAAAACGCAAAAACGCCGCCCCGGAGGGGCGGCGTTTCGCAAATCCCGGGGAAAACCCGTCAGGAATTCGCCTTCTCGTCCTGCGCCTGGCGCAGCGCCGCGCCCAGGATGTCGCCCAGCGACGCGCCGGAGTCGGTCGAGCCGTATTCCGCCATCGCCTGCTTCTCTTCGTCCATCTCGCGCGCCTTCACCGAGAGGGTGAGCTTGCGGCTCTTGGCGTCGATCTGGATGATCTTGGCGTCGATCTTTTCGCCGACGGCGAAGCGCTCGACGCGCTGCTCGGAACGCTCGCGCGACAGGTCGGCCTTGCGGATGAAGCCAGTCGCGCCTTCGGCGGCCGAAACTTCGAGACCGCCGTCGGTCACCTGGGTGACCACGCAGGTGACCACCGCGCCCTTCTTCAGCCCCTTGGTGGCGCTTTCGAACGGATCACTGGTGAGCTGCTTGAGGCCGAGGCTGATGCGCTCCTTATCCACATCGACGTCGAGGATCTTGGCGGTGACCATGTCGCCCTTCTTGAAGGACTTCACGGCTTCCTCGCCGCTCATCTCCCAGGAGATGTCGGAGAGGTGCACCATGCCGTCGATCTCGCCCGGCAGGCCGACGAACATGCCGAATTCGGTGATGTTCTTGATCTCGCCTTCGAGGCTCGAACCCACCGGATGGTTGGCGAGGAAGTCGGTCCACGGGTTGGACAGGCACTGCTTGAGGCCGAGGCTGATGCGGCGCTTGTTCGGGTCGACGTCGAGCACCATGACTTCCACTTCCTGGCTGGTCGAAACGATCTTGCCGGGGTGGATGTTCTTCTTGGTCCAGGACATCTCGGACACGTGCACCAGGCCCTCGACGCCGGGCTCCAGCTCGACGAAGGCGCCGTAGTCGGTGATGTTGGTGACGCGGCCGGTGAACTTGGTGCCGACCGGGTACTTCGCCTCGACGCCCGACCACGGGTCGGCTTCCAGCTGCTTCATGCCCAGGCTGATGCGCTGGGTCTCGGAGTTGAAGCGGATCACCTGCACCTTGATGGTCTGGCCGATGGAGAGCGCCTCGGCCGGGTGGTTGATGCGCTTCCAGGCGATGTCGGTGACGTGCAGCAGACCGTCAACGCCGCCGAGATCGACGAACGCGCCGTAGTCGGTGATGTTCTTGACCACGCCGTCGAGGATCTGGCCTTCCTTGAGGTTCTCGATCAGCTCGGAGCGCTGCTCGGCGCGGGTCTCTTCCAGGACCGCGCGGCGGGACACCACGATGTTGCCGCGGGTGCGGTCCATCTTGAGAATCTGGAACGGCTGCGGCTGGCCCATCAGCGGCCCGATGTCGCGCACCGGACGGATGTCCACCTGGCTGCCCGGCAGGAACGCCACCGCGCCGGAGAGATCGACGGTGAAGCCGCCCTTGACGCGGCCGAAGATCACGCCGTTGACGCGCTGGTTGCCCTCGAAGGCCTTCTCCAGCTCGTTCCAGGACTCTTCGCGGCGCGCCTTTTCGCGCGACAGCACGACGAGACCGTCGCGGTCCTCGTAGCGGTCGACGAACACCTCGACGGTGTCGCCGATCTTGATCTCGGCCTTGTGGCCGAATTCCTTCAGGGGCACGCGGCCCTCGGACTTCAGTCCGACGTCGACGAGGGCGAAATCGTTGTTGATGCTGACGATGCGTCCGGTGAGGACGGAGCCCTCGAGATTAGCGTTCTGGGCGAACGATTCTGCAAGCAAGGCGGCGAAGTCTTCATTCGCGCCCGGGATCATACCGGTTTCGGTCATACCGAAGGGTTTCCTTTTCTCGTGTCGCTTTCGGGCCAACCGGTTTTTCCGGTGGTCTTGCCGCTTTGGCGACCGTGTTGCACAAAAACCGCCTCGAACGCGCGTTTCCTGCGCGTCACGGGCGATCCGGTTTGCCGGATTTCTCCGGCCCTGTTTCCGCGAGCTGGTCGGCCCTGGAGCGGAACATGTCGGCGGCAAGGTCGAAGACCGTGTCCGCATCCATCTCCGTGGTGTCCAGAACGATCGCATCCCCCGCCTCGGCAAGGGGCGCCGCCGCCCGGTCGCGGTCGCGTTCGTCGCGGGCGATGATGTCCGCGAGAATGCGCTCCTGTATAGCGTCGAAGCCCTTCTCCTGCAACTCCAAGGTCCGCCGCCGCGCCCGTTCCTCCACCGAGGCGGTGACGTAGAGCTTGAGATCGGCGTGCGGACAGACCACGGTGCCGATGTCGCGGCCGTCCAAAACCGCGCCGGTGCAGGGACTTGGCGGAGTCCGGGCGAAGGTGCGCTGGAAGTCGAGCAGGGCGGCGCGGACTTCCGGGATCGCCGCCACCTTGGAAGCGGCGTCGCCCGCATCTTCATCGCGCAACCGCGGCGAATCGAGACTCGAGGGATCGAGGGTGCGCGCCGCATGCGCCGCCGAGGCCGGGTCCGCCGGGTCGGCCCCCATCTCCAGCACCCGCACCCCGACGGCGCGGTAGAGCGCCCCGGTATCGAGGTAGGCGAGGTTGAACTCCCGCGCGAGGCGGCGCGCCAGCGTGCCCTTGCCGGCGCCCGCCGGCCCGTCGATGGCGACGATCATGCGATGTCCGCTCCCAGCCCGTTCATCAGCGGCACGAAACCGGGGAAGCTGGTGTCCACCGAGCGGATGTCGTCGATCGCCACCGGCTTCTCGCTCACCGTGCCGAGCACCAGAAAGGCCATGGCGATGCGGTGGTCGAGGTTGGCCTTAATCGTCGCGCCGCTCGCGGGCGGATGCCCCGCGCCGTGCACCAGAATGTCGTCGCCGTCGGCCTCCACCCGCGCGCCGCAGGCGGCAAGGCCCTCGAGAATCGCCACGAAGCGGTTGCTCTCCTTGACCCGCAGCTCGGCGAGGCCGCGCATCCGCGTGGTCCCCTCCGCGCACGCCGCGGCCACCGCGAGAATGGGGTATTCGTCGATCATGCTCGGCGCGCGCTCCGGCGGCACCTCCACGCCTTTAAGCGCGGAGGCGCGCACCCGCAGGTCGGCCACCGGCTCGCCCGCCGCGGCGCGCTGGTTTTCCAGCGCGATGTCCGCGCCCATCTCGCGCAGGGTCTGGAACAGGCCGAATCGCAACGGATTGGTGCCGACGCCGGGCAGCAGAACCTCGGAACCCGGCAGCAGCAGCGCCGCCACCGCGGGGAACGCGGCGGACGATGCATCGGCGGGCACCATCACGTCGCAGGGGCGCAGCTCCGGCTGGCCGGTGAGGCGCACGGTGCGCACCCCGTCGGCGGCGATCGACACCGCGATGTCGGCGCCGAAGCCGGTGAGCAGGCGCTCGGTGTGGTCGCGGGTCGCCACCGGCTCGATCACCGTGGTCACGCCCGGGGTGTTGAGGCCCGCCAGCAGCACCGCCGACTTCACCTGCGCGCTGGCCACCGGCAGGGTGTAGGCGACCGGCGCGGGCGACGCGTTGCCGCGCACCGCAAGCGGCAGGCGGCCGCCCTCGCGCCCCAGGAACTCCGCGCCGAATTGCGAAAGCGGCGCCATCACCCGCGCCATCGGGCGGCTGCGCAGGCTGGCGTCGCCGGTGAACACCGCGGTGATCGGGTGCGTCGCCACCAGGCCCATGAGCAGCCGCGCGCCGGTGCCCGCGTTGCCCATGTCGAGCACGTCCGCCGGTTCGGCGAGGCCGCCGATGCCGACTCCGCGCACCGTCCACACGCCCGCGTCGTCGCGGACAAGGGTTGCCCCCATGGCGCGCATCGCCGCGGCGGTGCGCAGCACGTCCTCGCCTTCGAGCAGGCCGGTGATGCGGCTTTCCCCCACCGCCAGCGCGCCGAACATCAGCGCGCGGTGCGAGATCGACTTGTCGCCCGGCACCCGCGCCGAACCGGCAAGCCGCGCCGCGCGGCGCGCCGCCGCGGGGACTGGAAGGTCGCGGGAAGTGGAGGTGGACTCGGTGCTCATGCGCGGTCTCGCAACGATGGTCGGGGTTCGCCCGCCGTCGTATCACACTTGCCGCCCCCGCTGCCAGACTCTTCCCCGCGCAAAGCCGGTTTGCACGGGGCGGCTTCCATGTTATGGGGGATTTTGGCGGCGCTTCGCCGCCGCACAGATAAATCGCTTTGACAGGACAGTCGCTTCATGGCAAATGCGCGTTCCCGGCACCGGATTCGCCGCACGCAGGGCGGAACGGTCGCCGACGGAATCGTGTCGGGGAAGGAGGTTTATCCGTGACCAAGCTGGAATGGGGAAACAAACGAACCTGCCTGAATTGCGGCACGCGGTTCTACGATATGCAGCGTTCGCCGATCGTCTGTCCGAAATGCGGCAGCGAGAACGCGCCGGATGCGGTTTCCAAGGCGCGGCGCGGCATCAAGAAGGTGCCGGTGGCCCACGCGGCGGCAGCCGCGGCGGTGGAGACCAAGGCCAAGGCCAAAGCGGCGGCGGACGACGACGCGCTCGACGATGTGGAGGTCGAGGTCGAGGACGACGACGTGGACGACGCGCTGATGGAGGACGCCTCCGATCTCGCCGAGGACGACGACATGTCGGAGATGATGGACCACCTCGCCCCCGGCGAGGAGGACTGAACCTCGGGGGCGCGATTTTGCCCGAAAGGCCCGCTTTTTTTGTTGCGGCGGACCGAATCTCGGGCTAGCTTGCGCCTCCCAAGTCCGCCGGAGTTCCGGCGGATCCCGGAGACGGGGCCGTAGCTCAGTTGGGAGAGCGCTTGAATGGCATTCAAGAGGTCAGGGGTTCGATTCCCCTCGGCTCCACCATGAAAACCCGCCGCCTAAAGCGGCGGGTTTTCTCTTGCCGGTTCCCTGCCCCCCCTATGGCGTCCGCGCCACGCCCGCCGACTATCGCACGCCCGCTCTTGACAAAGACTTGCGCGGCGGCGGCGGCGGCCTAATTTCATGGGGAAACATCCAACCCCTGGAGACATTGCATCATGCGTTCCCTGTCGATGATCGTTGCCGCGGGCCTGGCGCTGGGGCTTCCCGCCGCCGCCCATGCGGAGTGGTATGCCGGCGCCGATCTCGGCGCGTCGTGGCTGCCGGACCAGAAGGCCGATTTCAGCAACGGCACCCACTATAAGGCCGACCATCAGACCGGACCGGTCGGCCTCGGCCAATTGGGCTACGATTTCGGCGGCCTCAAGCTCGAGGGCGAGCTCGGCGTGCGCAACAACGACATCGAGAGGCTGAAGAACCGCACCACCACCTCCGGCGCCAACAACGCCTCCGGCTCCACCACCGTCTACAGCCTGATGGGCAACGCGATCTACGACTTCAACGCGACCGGCGCGTGGCATCCCTTCCTCGGCGCAGGCATCGGCGCGGCCTATGTGGACATCGACAAGGTGGCGGACAACGACGGCGTCAACGTCTACTCGGGCAACGACTGGCGCTTCGCCTACCAGGGTTTCGCCGGACTCGGCTACGACCTCGACGCGAACTGGACGCTGAAGGGCCAGTACCGCTATTTCGCCACCCTCGACGGCGACGTGTCGCTTGCCGGCTCGGGCATCGGCGGCGACGCCGAATACAAGAGCCACGAGGTGCTGATCGGCCTGACCTACCGCTTCGGCGCGCCGCAGGCCGCCGTCGCCGCGGCCACCCCGGCCCCGGCCAAGACCGCCGCCCCGATCCCGGCTCCGGCTCCGGTGGTGCAGAACTTCATGGTGTTCTTCGACTTCGACAAGGCGACCCTCACCCCCGAGGCGCAGACCATCCTCAACAAGGCCGCCGTCGCCTTCAAGAGCGGCAAGAAGCCGCGCATCGACCTCACCGGCCATGCCGACCGCGCCGGTTCCGAGACCTACAACATGAAGCTGTCGAAGCGCCGCGCCGACGCGGTGAAGGCCGCCCTGGTGCGCCTGGGCGTGCCCGCCGCCGAGATCGGCGTCGCCGCCAAGGGCGAGAGCGCGCCGCTGGTGCAGACCCCGGACGGCGTGCGCGAGCCGCAGAACCGCCGCGTCGAGATCGTCCTGCCGTAACCGCGGCAGCGCATGCGAAAAGGCCCCGCTCTCCGGCGGGGCCTTTTTCGTTGCGGAAATTTCAGCGTGGCGTTTCGGTGCGGCGGCGCGGTACCGCGGCGGACTGGATCTCCGGCACCGCGACGCACAGGCCGGGGCCGGACACCGGCGGCTCGTGCGCCGCGGCGAAGGCGCCGAGCCCCGAGGGCGCGCCGGACAGCATGGCGTCGAGCATCTCGCGGTGCTCCAGGCAGTAGTCGGCGGTGTTCTCCGCCTCGCCGGAAGCGCGGTTGGCGATACGGGTGATGAAACGGTCGAACTGCGCGTCGGTGCGCGCCACGCCGGTACGGCTCAACGCCGCGCGCAACGCCTTGGCATTGGCCGAAAGGCTGCCGCCGAACGCCATCACATAGGCGTTGTAGCGGTCGCGCAGGCCCCAGCCGGGGCCGCCGCACTTCAGCGCCGCAACCTGCAGGCGGGTGTGAAACTGGCGCACCTGAACGGCGCTCGCCTCCTCGGGGGTGAGACAGGCCGGCGCGGCGATGGCCGGAACGGCCAGCGCGACATAAAAAGCGGCGCACAAACGCAGGGTGGAAATTCGCACGTCCGTCTGTCCCTCAACAGCTCGATCCGCAGTGTGCCGCCGCAGCGGCGCAATATCAACAAGTTTCCCCAAGCTTCATTTTACTCAATTGATCGGCATGGATTTTCCATCAAGCCCACAGCCCCGCCGTTGACGAAAGCGCGCCCCCACCACACGTCAAGTGATCCGACATCCCCCGAGGAGGGCACCGATGCGCGCGATCTCCACCCTTGTTGCGATGGTTTCGACGATGCTTCTGACCGCCCCGGCGCAGGCCGCCGAACCGCAGGCAGGAGTCCACACTATGAAACTCGGCGATTTCACCATCGTGGCGTTGCAGGACGCCTTGAATTCCCGGCCGCTCGCCGCCCTCGTCGCCAACCCCGAGGAACAGGCCAAAACGCCGGGCGCCGCCGCCGCGCCCGACCCCTCGCCGCTGCCCGTCGCCGCCCTCCTGGTGGATACCGGAACACAGGCGGCGCTCATCGATACCGGCCTCGGCGACCCTGCGGGCAAGACCCTCGCCCGCCTGCGCGACGCCGGATACGACCCCGCGCGCATCGGCGCGGTGCTGCTCACCCACATGCACGGCGACCACATCGGCGGCCTGCTGACCGCCGACGGCAAGGCGGCCTTCCCTCAGGCGCAAATCTACGTCAACCGGCGCGAAACCGCGTTCTGGTTCGCCGCGGACAACGCCGGGGCGCAAAAGGCCAAGGCCGCGCTCGCGCCCTACCAGGCGGCGGGCCGCGTCACCCAGTTCGACGGCGCGGCGACCGTTCTCCCCGGCATCGCCGCGTCGCCCGCCTATGGCCACACCCCGGGGCATACCGGCTTCATGATCGAAAGCGCAGGCCAGCGCCTGCTGATGTGGGCCGACATCGTCCACGTGCAGGCGCTGCAGTTCGCCAACCCCAACGTCTCGGTAAACTTCGACGTGGACAAGGACGAGGCGCGGGAAACCCGCAAGGCCTTCCTCGCCGACGCCGCGCGGCAGGGCTACCTGGTGGCGGGCACCCATATCGCCTTCCCCGCCATCGGCCATGTGCGCGCCGACGGCGCGGGCTACCGCTGGGAGCCCCTTGCGGAGTAAAAACCAAAAGGTCTTCCCTCCGGGGGATTTCCACCCTCAAATCGCCCCACCGGGGCGATTTGTCCCCTGAGGGGACCGGGGTTCCAATACCCTCCGCACCTCCCCTAACTTTTTTCGCCGCGTAGCGGCTATCAATCGTCACGCCGCGTGATGGTCTTACGGCGCTGCGCGCAAAAACCAAACGTTATGGGGGGTGTGGGGGGACCGAGTCCCCCCGCAAAGTTTTACGCCGTAACGAGGCGTTCGCCGAGGCGCAGCGCGGCGGCGCAGTCGGCGGGGAAGGTTTCCTGCCGGGAGCGGGTTTTGCGGTCCATGTCGAAGTAGTCGGAGACGACGCGGCCGTAGTCCGCGAACTGCCAGGTAT
>JBFWJB010000059.1:0-11531 GCA_050253435.1 Rhodospirillaceae bacterium | reverse complement strand
GCGGTTCTGCCCCGGCAGCCACACCTCGATGTCGAAGGTACGGCAGGCGGTAGCCCCCATGTCGCCGGCGCACAGGGCGACGACGCGGTAGGGCAGCTCCAGGCGCTTCAGCACCGTTTCGGCGCAGCCGAGCATGCGCACCTGCTCGTCGTCGGAAGCTTCCGGCGCGGTGATCGAGACCATTTCCACCTTGTAGAACTGGTGCTGGCGGATCATGCCGCGGGTGTCCTTGCCCGCCGCCCCCGCCTCGGAGCGGAAGCACGCGGTCAGCGCGGTGAAACGCTTCGGCAGCTCCTTCTCCTCGAGGATGGTCTCGGAAACGAGGTTGGTGAGCGGCACCTCGGCGGTGGGGATCAGCCAGAAGCCGTTCTCGGTGCGGAACAGGTCCTCCGCGAACTTCGGCAGCTGGCCGGTGCCGCGCACCGCAGCATCACGCACCAGAACCGGCGGCGAGACCTCCTCGTAGCCGTGCTCGCTGGTGTGAAGGTCGACCATGAACTGGCCGAGGGCGCGCTCCAGGCGGGCGAGCCCGCCCCGCAGCACCACGAAGCGCGCGCCGGAAATCTTGGCCGCGTCGTCGAAGGACATCAGGCCGAGCTTCTCGCCGATGGCGTCGTGTTCGAACGGCGCGAAGCCGAAGCTGCGCGGCGTGCCGACGCGGCTTTTCTCGACGTTGGAGTCCTCGTCCAGCCCTTCCGGCACGTCGTCCGCGGGCGCGTTGGGAATGCCGAGCAGCAGCGAGTCCAGGTCCGCCGCCTTCTGCTTTTCCGCTTCCTCGGTCTCGGCCATGCGCTGCTTCAGCGCCGCCACCTCGTCGATCAGGGCCGCGGCGTCGCCGCCCGCCTTCTTCACCGCGCCGACCTGGCGCGAGGCCTCGTTGCGGCGGGCCTGCATCTCCTGCCAGGCGGTCTGCAGCGCGCGGCGCTCGCGGTCGAGGGTCAGCACCGCCTCGGCCATGGCGGGCTTGCCGCGCCGCGCCAGCGCAGCGTCGAGGAATTCCGGATTATCGCGGATCATGCGGATGTCGAGCATCGAAGAATACCTTGTCTCATGTCTCAAAACCGGCGGACGCGGTTTTATATCTCCGCCGCGGCGCGGCGTCCACCGCGCATCACGGCGCGGGAGGCACGGTTTCCTCGGCGGCCTCCGCCGCGGCGCGGCTGCGCTCGATGCGGCGGCAGGCGATGATCGAGCCTTCGTAGAGCAGCAGCAGCGGCACCGCGAGGCCGATCTGGCTGACGATGTCCGGCGGCGTCAGCACCGCGCCGACGACGAAGGCGATGACGATGGCGTAGCGCCGTTTCGCCGCCAGGGCGGCGCTGCTGATCAGCCCGACCCGCGCGAGCAGGGTGAGCAGCACCGGCAGCTGGAAGCTGACGCCGAAGGCGAAGATCAGGGTCATGATCAGCGACAGGTATTCGCCGACCCGCGCCTCCATCTCGATCGGCAGCACCGTCTGGCCGCCGTGGGTCTGAAAGCCGAGGAGAAAGGTCCAGGCGAGCGGGATGACCAGGAAATAGACCAGCATCGCGCCGAGGATGAACAGCAGAGGGCTCGCGATGAGGAACGGCAGGAAGGCGTTGCGCTCGTGCTTGTAGAGGCCGGGCGCGACGAACAGCCAGAGCTGCGTCGCCAGCACCGGGAAAGAGAGGAACAGCGCGCCGAACGCCGCCACCTTGACCTGGGTGAAGAAGCCCTCGGTGAGCGCGGTGTAGATCATCCGCTGGGTGCCGCCGACCTCGGCCATGACGCGGGCGAGCGGGCGCATCAGAACGTCGTAGATCTCCAGCGAAAAGCCGTAGCACAGGGCGAAGGCGACGACGAAGCCGAGCGCCGCGAACATCAGCCTGCGGCGCAGTTCGAGCAGGTGCTCCATCAGCGGCATCGGGGAATCGCCCTCGGGGCCTTCGCGTTCCTCTTCGCTCACGGCTGCGCCTCCCCTTCCCCTTTCGGCGCGGCTTTCTTGCGCGGGGCGCGCTTGCGCGGCGGCTTCTTTTCCGCCGGGGGTTCGGCGGGCGGCGGTTCGGGCGTCTGCGGTTCCGGCGACAGGGAATCGCGCATCACGCGGTCGGGGTCCACCGCATCCTCGACGATGCGGCCGAAATCGGCGCTGCGCGCCGCATCCGCCGCCTTGCGCAGGTCGTCGAGCTCGGCCTCGCGGATCATCTCGTCAAGCTGGTTGCGGAAGCTGGTGGAAAGGGTGCGCAGCCGCCCGATGACGCGCCCGAGGGTGCGCAGCGTCGCGGGCAGTTCGTTGGGGCCGATGACGAACACCGCAACCACCACCACCAGCGCCAGTTCCCACCCGCCGATATCGAACATCCTGCCTCGTCCTCAGCGCGTCAGGCCTTGCCGGACGAGTCCTTGTCGTCTTTCTCGATCTGTTTCGCCGAGGTCGTGTCGTCTTCCTTCAGTCCCTTCTTGAAGGCGTTGACTCCCTTGGCGACGTCTCCCATCAGGCGCGGAATCTTGCCCGCTCCGAAAAGCAGGAGAATCACCACGATGATGAGGAGAATTTGCAGCGGTCCAAGGCTCATGGACGTCTCTCTTTGCAATCGACGGAAAACAAAGCCGGGAAGCGCCCCCGGCCCGGCGCGGATGATGACAGATATCTCCCCCCCGTGCAATCCGCCCCCCGAATATTTAGTGGACTGGTTGGTCCAAAAAGATATTGCGCACCGCATCGGCTCCACCTATATTCCGATTTCCTGGACCGGACGGTCCAAAAATTTGCGCGGCGGAAGCCGCGCCCGGTTGAGGTATTTTTCATGCGCAAGCGGTTGATACTCGGGGTGGCGGCGGTTGGCCTTTGCATCGGCGGATATTTCGGCTGGTCGTGGTACAGCCACGGCCGCTTCATCGAGAGCACCGACAACGCCTATGTCTCCGGCGACATCGTCGCCATCGCGCCCAAGGTGCCGGGGCGCATCGCCATGCTCGCGGTGGCCGACAACCAGCCGGTGAAGGCGGGCGACCTGCTGCTGCGCCTCGACGACGCCGACTACCGCGCCGCGGTGAACCAGGCGCAGGGCAGCTTCGACGCCGCCACGGCCGCAGTGGCGGTGGTGGACGGCAACATCGCGGTGGCCGAAAGCAGCATCGCCGAGGCGGAGGCGACGCTTGCCTCCGCGCAGGCGGAACGCACCCGCGCGGCCGCCGACCTCGCCCGCTACAAGAAGCTTTCCGCCGCGCAGTTCGCCTCGCAGCAGAAGATGCAGACCGCTCTTGCCGATGCCGAAAAGGCCGTGGCCGAAGTGCGCCAGAACGCCGCCGCGCTCGCCACCGCGAAAAGCCGCCTCGCTCTTCTGGCGGCGCAGCGCCGCCAGGCCGAGGCCGAGGTGGAAACCGCCCGCGCCGCCCTCGAAGCCGCGCGCATCCGCCTTGCCGATACCGAGCTGCGCGCCCCGGTGGACGGCGTGGTCGGCAACAAGGGCGTGCAGATCGGCCAGTACGTGCAGTCCGGCCAGCAGACGATGAGCGTGGTGCCGGTGGCGGGGGTCTACGTGGTCGCCAACTTCAAGGAGACCCAGCTTGCCCGCATGCGCCAGGGCCAGCCGGTGAAGATCACCGTGGACACCTACCGCGGCCGCACCCTCTCCGGCGTGGTGGACAGCGTTTCGCCCGGCAGCGGCGCGGTGTTCAGCCTGCTGCCGCCGGAAAACGCCACCGGCAACTTCACCAAGATCGTGCAGCGCATCCCGGTGAAGATTCTCCTCGACGACGCGGCGCGCAAGACCCTGCTCCTGCCCGGCATGTCGGTGGAGGCAAAGGTGGACACCCGCGGCAGCGGCGACGGGCTCTCCCGCGAGGACGCCTTCGCCGGCGCGAAGACCGTTCCGCAGACCGCGGCGCGCTGACCGGCCATGGCCGCCCCCCGCGAGAAAATTCCGCCGCGCCTGCTGATCGGCTTCCTCGCCATGGTGCTGGGGATGTTCATGGCGATTCTCGACATCCAGATCGTCGCCGCGTCTCTGGCCGAGATTCAGGCCGGGCTCGCCGCCTCCGCCGACGAGATCGTCTGGGTGCAGAACGCCTACCTGATCGCCGAAGTGATCATGATTCCGCTGTCGGGCTACCTTTCCCGCGCGCTCGGCACGCGGTGGAGCTTCGTCATCTCCGCCGCCGGGTTCACCCTGGCCAGCATGGGCTGCGCCATGGCGCAGAACATGAACCAGATGATCGTGCTGCGCGTCATCCAGGGCTTCATCGGCGGCGCGATGATCCCCTCGGTGTTCGCCGCCGCCTACACCGTGATGCCGCGCAGCCGCCAGGCCTCGGTGACCGTGATGATCGGCCTCGTCGCCACCATCGCGCCGACCATCGGCCCCACCCTCGGCGGCTGGCTCACCGAGACCTTCTCGTGGCACTGGCTGTTCCTCGCCAACGTGCTGCCGGGCATCGTCGTCACCCTCACCGTCGGCGCGTTCATGGATGTGGACAAACCGCAACTCGACCTGCTGCGCCGCCTCGACGTGCTCGGCCTGTTGCTGATGGCCGCCTTTCTCGGCTGCCTCGACTTCGTGCTGGAGGACGGCGCGCGCAACGACTGGTTCGCCGACGACGCGATCTTCATCTGCGCGGTGGTTTCCGCGGTCGCCGGGGTCGGCTTCTTCTGGCGCACGCTGACCGCAGACAACCCGATCGTCGATCTGCGCGCCTTCTCCGACCGCAACTTCGCCTCCGGATGCGTGTTCAGCTTCGTCCTCGGCATCGCGCTCTACGGCCTGGTCTACCTGCAGCCGCAGTTCCTCGCGCGGGTGCGCGGCCTCAATTCGATGCAGATCGGCGGGGTGATGCTGGTCACCGGGCTGTCGCAATTCCTTTCCGCGCCGGTAGTCGGCAACCTGTCGCGCCGGGTGGACCCGCGCGTCCTCCTCTGCTGCGGCTTCTCGCTGCTTGCCGTCTCCAACTGGCTGGTCTCCTCCGGCATCACCGCGGACTGGGATTTCGACCAGTTCGTGCTTCCGCAGATCCTGCGCGGCATGGGCTTCATGTTCACCATCATCCCGGCCAACGTGCTGGCGCTCGGCACCCTGCCGCCGGAGCGGATGAAGAACGCCTCGGGCCTCTACAACCTGATGCGCAACCTGGGCGGCGCCTTCGGCCTGGCGGGCATCACCACCATGCTGGACCAGCGCGGCACCCTGCACTGGGCGCGCATCGGCGAACACATCAGCCCCTCCCGCGTCGCAGTGCAGGAAACCCTGCAAAGCCTGGCGCAGCATTTCTCCGCCCGCGACCCCGGCCTCGACGCCACCGCCGCGGCGGCCAAGACGATCGCGCGAATGGTTCAAAAACAGGCCACCGTAATCACCTTCGGCGATGTATTCTTCACCATGTCGATGATTTCCCTGGCGGCGGTGGGGATCGTTCTGCTCGCCCGCAAGCCGAAGCAGGCCGCCGCCGCCGGACACTGAGAGGCCCCCGATGACCGAGACCGCCCGCTTTTGCCCGGATAAGCCCGTCTGCCGCGGCCGCAAGCCCGACCCCGGCAAGCGCGATGCGATCGTCGAGGCCGCCTGCGCGCTGTTTCTCGAACAGGGTTACGGCGTCTCCATGGAGACCATCGCAGCGGCGGCCGGGGTGGCGAAGCAGACCATCTACAACCTCTTCTCGACCAAGGAACAGCTTTTCGGCGCGGTGGTCGCCGGGCATTCGGAGATCATCGTCGCCGCTGTCGACGAGGCGCGCGAAGACGCGGAGCCGCGCGCCGTGCTCACCGCCATCGCGCGCGAGCTGCTCGGCCTGCTCTCCGGCGAGCGCATCGCCAAGGTCTACCGCATGATGATGTCGGCGGTGATCGAGGCGGGCGGGCAGTCGGAAATGTGCGAGGAGTTCTACGACAACGGCCCGCGCCGCGGCACCCGGCAGTTCGCCGCCTACCTCGCGCGCCAGCACGAGATCGGCCGCCTCGACGTGCCGGACCCGATGCTCGCCGCGGAAAGCTTCTTCGGCATGCTCAACGGCCACATCCTCATCCGCAACATGATGGGCCTGCAAAGCCACTGGAGCGCGGAGGCGCTGGCCGCCAAGGCGGACTACGCGGTTTCCGCCTTCCTGCGCAACCACGCCCGCCGCGCCTGAGCTTTTGCGCCAGTTTTCCCCACCCGCCCGCGTATCAGAGGGCATACGCACGGAGGGGAAACGCCATGCACGATCTTACCGGCCGGTTCTGCGCCGAGCCCTTCGAACACTTCGAGATCCTCCTCGACGGCGGGGTCTCTCCCTGCTGCTCCCTGTGGGTGGACCTCCGCCTCGGCAACGTCCACACCGCCGGCCTCGACGCCATCTGGAACGGACGAACAGCGCAGGAGATGCGCCGCTCCATCCTCGACGGCAGCTTCCGCTATTGCCGCAAGGACCGCTGCGCGCTGATCGTCAACGGCACCCTGCCCCGCCGCGACGAGGTTGCCGAACCGCACCTGCGCGCCGCCATCGACGGCGACACGACGGTGATGGAAAAAGGGCCGAGCCACCTCTTTCTCGCCCACGACACCACCTGCAACCTCGCCTGCCCCTCCTGCCGCAGCGGCCTGCTCGCCGCCAATGCCGCGCAGAGGCAGCGCCTCGACCGCGTCGCCGAGCGGGTGATCCTGCCCGCCCTCGCCGCCGGCGGCCTGCGCAAGATCTCGGTGGCGGGCCAGGGCGACCCGTGGTCGAGCCCGCACTACCGCTCCATCCTGCGGGCCCTCGCCGATGGCGACGGCCCGCCCCTGCGTCTCGCGCTCTATACCAACGCGGTGCTGATGAGCGAAAACACCTGGCAGTCCTACAAGGGGCTGGAGCGCCACGACATCACCGTGCGCGTCTCCATCGACGCGGCCACCGCCTTCACCTATGCACGGCTGCGCCCGCCGGGACGCTGGGACCAGCTGATGCGCAACCTCGCCTTCATCGGCGAGATGCGCGCCCGCGGCGCCGTGCGCCTGTTCGAACTCAACATGACGGTGCAGGCCGACAACTATACGGAAATGGCGGAATTTTCCGAGCTCGCCCGCTCGGCGGGGTGCGACTACGTGCTCTTCTACCTGATCCAGAACACCGGCAGCCACCTCGGGCCGCGCTACGCCGACTGCAATCTCGCCGACCCGGAGCATCCGGAACACGCCGCCCTGCTGGAAGTGCTGCGCGACCCGCTGTTCGCCGACCCGTTCTGCCGCCTCTTCGACATTCAAACCCTGCGGGAACTCGCCTGCGGCCCCGACGCGCCGCCGCCCGACGCCTTCGCCGGGCTGGTGCGTAAACGCATACGGACCGACGCCGCGGAGGACTGGTCGGCGGAGGGTATGGCCCTCCTCGAAATCAACCGCCCCTGGCGCGCGGCGCAGCGCTTCCTCCGCGCCGTCGATCGCGACCCCTCGACGCGCAACCGCCTCAACCTCGGCGTGGCGCTGTTCCTCGCCGGACACGCCGCGGAAGCGGCGCCGCACCTGGAAGCCGGGCTGAACGACGAATCCCTCTCCGCGGAGGAACGCGCCTCCCTCGGCTCCTGCCTCACCGCCGCACGCGCGGAAAGCGCCGCTTAAAACCAAATGCTACTCCTCGTCCTCGTCTCCGAGGCCGCGCAGCAGGGTGTCGTCGTCGCCCAGCGGCAGTTCCAATGCTTCCTCGCTCTGCGCCGCGTAGGCGATCATCGCCGGGCGGGTATCGAGGAGGCCCGCGGCCTTGAGCTCTTCCACGCCCGGCAGGTCGGCGAGGCTTTGCAGGGCGAAATGATCGAGAAATCCCGGCGTCGTCGCCCAGGTCATCGGCCTGCCCGGCGTCTGCCGCCGCCCGGCGGGGCGCACCCAGCCCGCCTCCAGCAGCACGTCGAGGGTGCCGCGGCTGAGCGCGACGCCGCGCATTTCCTCGATTTCCGCGCGCGTCACCGGCTGGTGGTAGGCGACGATCGCCAGCACCTCGATGGCGGCGCGGGAGAGTTTCCGCTGCGTCGGCACCTCGAGGTGCAGGCGCGGCGCGAGGTCCGGCGCGGTGCGCAGCGCCCAGGCGTTGCCGCGCCGCACCACCTCGACGCCGCGCCCGGCATAGCGCGCGGAGAGCGCGGCGAGCGTTGCCGCGAGGTCGCAGCCTTCGGGCAGGCGGGCGGCAAGCGAGGCTTCCGCCACCGGCTCGGCGGAGGCGAACAGCACCGCCTCGATCAGGCGCTCGGCGTCGAAGGCGTCGGGGGTTTCTGCGGGTTCGGTCATCAGGGAGCCTTTCGCAAGCGGATCGGCGAGAACGCCCCGCCGTCCTGGCGCACCACGATGCGCCCCTGGCGCACCAGTTCCAGCACCGCGACCAGGGTCGCGCCGATGGCGGAGCGGCGGTAGAGCGGGTCGGCGAGGCCGGGCGGCAAAAACGCCTCCAGCTTCTGCCAGTCCGCCGCCGCGCCGATGAGGTAGGAGAGCCGCGCCAGCGCCTCGTCCACCGAATAGAGCTTGGCCTCGCCGATTTCCAGGCGGGTTTCGGTCTTGCGCCCGTGGAACGCGCCGTAGGCGGTCAAGAGGTCGTAGAGGCGCAGATCGTAAATCGGCTTCGCCACGTCGCGCAGGCCTTCCGGCGCGCCGCGGGCGAACACCGCCTCCCCCAGGCGCGGCCGGGCGAAGAGCGCCGCCCCGGCCTTGCGCATCGCGTCCAGACGCTGCAATTGAAATGCGAGCGCGGCGGCCATTTCCGCGCCGGAGGGCTCCTCCTCGCCCGGGGCCTCGGGCAGCAGCAGGCGGGATTTCAGGTAGGCGAGCCACGCCGCCATCACCAGATAGTCGGCGGCGAGTTCGAGGTTGCGGCGGCGCGCCTCGGCGACGAAGCGGAGATACTGCTCCGCCAGTTGCAGAATGGAGATGCGCCGCAGGTCCACCTTCTGGTCGCGGGCGAGCGTCAGCAGCAGGTCGATCGGCCCTTCGAAGCCGTCGATATCGAGGAGCAGCACGTCGGAGGGCATCTCCGGGGGCAGATCGCTCTCCCAGCCGTCGTCGGTCTCCGGACTGCGCGGCGCGTCGCCCACTCCCCCGCCCCCTCGTTCACGCCATCGCGGCGGCAAGCCGCGCGGCCAGTTCGTCCGCGCCATTCTCCTCCGCCGCGGCCGCGGCGTCCAGACGCCGCCGCTCCGCCGCCGCGAAGCGCGCCCAGGCGCGGGTCGAAAGCGGCGGCAGCGCCTCCGCCACCGCGCGCATTTCCGCCATCTCGCCGTTGCAGTGCAGCACCATGTCGCAGCCCGCGCCCAGCGCCGCGCGGGTGCGCGCCGCGAAATCGCCGGACAGCGCCTTCATCGACAAATCGTCGCTCATCAGAAGGCCGGAAAAGCCGATCTCGCCGCGGATCACGCCCTCCACCACCGCGCGTGAGCAGGTGGCGGGGGCCGCCGCGTCGAACGCGGTGTAGACGATGTGCGCGGTCATTCCCCAGTCTTCGCCCGCCAGCGCGCGGAACGGCGCGAAATCGAGGGCGCGCAGGTCTTCCGCCGCCGCATCCACCACCGGCAGGTCGAGATGGCTGTCCGCCACCGCGCGGCCGTGGCCGGGGATGTGCTTGACCACCGGGTGCACCCCCTCGTCGCGCAGGCCGCGGCAGACCGCCGCGCCCAGCGCCGCGACGCGGGCGGGATCGCCGGAATAGGCGCGGTCGCCGATCACGCCGTGGGTTTCCGGCCTCGCCACGTCCAGCACCGGGGCGCAATCCACGGTGATGCCGAGCGCCGCAAGCTCGCGGCCGATCAGCCGCGCGTTGAGCCAGACCGCCGCCTCCGCCCGCGCGCCGGGCAGCGCCGCAAGCGCGGCGGCGCAGGGCGCCTGCCGCCAGTGCGGCGGCTTGAGGCGCTGCACGCGCCCGCCTTCCTGGTCGATGAGCACCGGCGCATCGGCGCGGCCCACCGTGGCGCGCAACCCGGCAACCAGCGCGCGGACTTGATCCGGCGTCTCAATATTGCGTGAAAACAGTATGAATCCGAAGGGTTTTACTTCGGAAAAGAACGCTGCCTCCTCGGCGGCAAGGCGGGTGCCGCGGCAGCCGAAAATCGCGGCGGAGGCGGTGCCCCCGCCGTGTTCCCGGTGCGTGTCACCGCTTCGCGACGACACAGCCCACGCCCTTCGCCTTGAGGCCGTCGCACAGCGCGTCGGCCTGTTCGCGGTTGGCGAAATCGCCGGCGCGCAGGCGATAGAACACCCCCTTGGCGCCGAGGTCGGCGCGGATCACCTGATGCGGCAGCTTGCCGAGTTCCGGCGCCTTTTTCACCGCGCGGGTCCATTCGGTCTGGGCGCTCGCCTCTTCACGCAGGGCGGCAAGCTGCACCTGCCAGGCGCCGGTGCCCGCCTTCGCCGGGGCCGCTGCGGGTTTGGCCGCCTCCGCCTTGGCTACCGGCGCGGGCTTGGCCGCCTCCGCCTTGGGCGCGGACTTCGGCGCTTCCGCGGGCTTGGCCGCGGGCGGCGGCGTCACCTTGGCGGTTTCCACCGGCTTCACCGCTTCCGGCAGGGCCGGAGCGGCGGGCAGCGGCGCCATGCCGTCGCCCAGCTTGTCGGCGGGCGGCACCTTGGGCAGGTCCTTGGGCTGCGCGGGCTGCGGCAGCAGGTGCTCGACCTCCGGCTTCACCGCGTTCTGATCGACGCGGTTGTAGACCAGCTTGTCCTGGTTCGGCACCTCGAGGCCGCCCGGGTCCGCCGGGCGCACCTTCACCGGGGCCTTTTCCGACTTCACCACCGGCACCTCCTGCGGCGCGGTGGACGTGCCGGAACTGCCGGTGCCGAGAATGTACCAGGCGGCCCCCGCCGCCGCGGCCAGGCCGATCAGCGCGCCGAACAGCAGGCTCTTCTTCGCCGAGCGCGCGGGGAGAAGGTCCTCCTCCGCCGCCATATCCTGGCCGACCCGCTCGCGCAGGCCCTCCAGAAGGCTGATATCGAACCCGTCGCCGGGACGCTTGTCCTGCGAAGTCATGAGATTACATCTCCTCCACCGGGGCGACGCCGAGCACCATGAGGCCCGAGGCCACCACCGCCGCCATGCCCCGAACCAGGGCCACCCGCGCCACCGAAACGTCCGGACGGTCCGGCAGCAGGAACCGCAACTCCGCCGCCTCGCGGCCCTTGTTCCACAGACTGTGGAAGGCCGCCGCGACCTCGCCGAGGTAGTAGGCGATGCGGTGCGGCTCGTGCGCCTCCGCCGCGCCCACGACGATGCGCGGCCACGCCGCGAGCAGCTTGATCAAAGCAATCTCGGCCTCGTCGGTCAAGGACGCAAGGTCCGCCGTCACAAGCAGCTCGGGCGAGAGGTCCACCCCCGGCAACGCCTCTGCGGCATGGCGCAGCACCGAGTGCGCCCGGGCATGCGCATACTGCACGTAGAACACCGGGTTGTCCTTGGACTGTTCGGTGACTTTCTTGAGGTCGAAATCGAGGTGCGCGTCGTTCTTGCGGGTCAGCATGATGAAGCGCACCACGTCCTTGCCCACCTCGTCGACGACGTCGCGCAGCGTGACGAAGCTGCCCGAACGCTTGGACATCTTCACGGGCTCGCCGCCCCGCGTCAGCTTCACGAGCTGGCAGATCTTCACGTCGAGATCC
>JBFWJB010000058.1:0-11590 GCA_050253435.1 Rhodospirillaceae bacterium | reverse complement strand
TGTTTTTGCGCGCAGCGCGATAGAGCCGTCACGCGGCGTGACGGTTGATGGCCGCTTCGCGGCGAAAAACCAAAACTTATGGGGTCCGGGGCCCGCGGCCCCGGCGGGTCCAGGGCGGAGCCCTGGCCTGGTTTTCATCTGTCCGGTCACAGCAGCGACCCTTGGCGCGGGTCGGTTTTGCCGGGTTTGGCGGCGGGACGTTTGGACGGTGCGGAGCCTTCCGCGATGGCGTGGACGTCGCCGTCGGCGAAGGCCAGCGTGAGGGCGCTGCCGGGGGCGACCTGGGCGGCGCGGGTGAGCGGCGCGCCGTCGGCGCTGCGCACGAGGGCGAAGCCGCGGTCGAGGATGCGGCGGTAGGAGAGGGTGTCGAGCAGCGCGGCCTGGCGTTGCAGGCGGTTGTCCGCGGCGTCGAGGCGGCGGGTGAAGGCGGCAGAGAGGGTTTGCCCGGCGGTGGCGAGGCGGAGTGCGGCGCGGTCGGCGACTTCGCGCGGGGTGCGCAGGCGCTGGCTCAGCGCATCGAGGCGTTCGCCCGCGCGGGAAAGGCGGTTGGAGAGCCCGAGGCCGAGGCGTTCGGCGCGGTCGTCGAGGCGTTGCGTCGCCTCGGCGAGGAGGCGTTCGGGGCGCGGCAGGCCGCGGCAGGTGGCCTCCAGCTGGCGGGCGCGGCTTTCGGTGGCGGAGATCAGGGCGCGCGGCAGGCGCGCGCCGAGTTCGCCGACGCGGGCCAAAAGGTCGAGGCGCACCGGCACCGCCATTTCCGCCGCGCCGGTGGGGGTGGGGGCGCGCAGGTCGGCGGCGTAGTCGATCAGCGTGGTGTCGGTTTCGTGGCCGACCGCGGAGATCAGCGGGATCGGGCAGGCGGCCACGGCGCGCACCACGATTTCCTCGTTGAACGCCCAGAGGTCTTCCAGGCTGCCGCCGCCGCGCGCGACGATGAGGAGGTCGGGCCGGGGGATTGCGCCACCTTGCGGCAGCGCGGCGAAGCCTGTGATGGCGGCGGCGATTTCGCCTGCCGCTTCCTCGCCCTGCACCCGCACCGGCCAGACCAGCACGCGGCGGGGGAAGCGGTCGCGCAGGCGGTGCAGGATGTCGCGGATCACCGCGCCGGTGGGCGAGGTGACGACGCCGATCACCTCCGGCAGGGCGGGAATGGGCTGTTTGCGGTCGGCGGCGAACAGGCCCTCGGCGGCGAGCTTGCGCTTGCGCTCCTCGAGCAGCTTCAAGAGCGCGCCCTCGCCCGCCACCTCCAGCGCCTCGACGATCATCTGGTATTGCGAGCGCGCGCCGTAGGTGGTGAGCCGCCCGGTGGCGACCACCTCCAGGCCTTCCTCGGGGCGCACCGACAGGCGGGCGAGCGAGCCGCGCCAGATCACCGCCTCCAACACCGCCTTGTCGTCCTTGAGGCGCAGGTAGCAGTGCCCGGAGGAGACGACCTTGGGCTGGGAAATCTCGCCGCGCACCCGCACCAGGCCGAAGGCGGATTCCACGGTGCTTTTCAGCGCCGCGGCGAGGGTGGACACGGAGAAATCTGGCTGATTGTGGGTGGCTTCGGTCATGGCGTCCCGGAAAATCCGGCGGCCCGGCAAAGCCGGTTTGCCGCCGCTCGGCAATCGAACTACACTCTGGCAGGCAATCGCGCGGAGGGGAAGTCGCATGAAGATTCTGGTGGTCGGTTCGGGTGGACGGGAGCATGCCCTGTGCTGGGCGATCCGGCGCTCTCCCTTGTGTTCCGCGCTCTATTGCGCGCCCGGCAACGCCGGAATCGCAGGGGTGGCGGAGTGCGTGCCGGTGGACTCCATGGACATTCCGGGCATCCTCGCGTTCTGCCGCGACAAGGGGATCGACTTCGTCGTCGTCGGGCCGGAGGCGCCGCTCGTCGCCGGGCTGGTGGACCGCCTGGAGAAAGCCGGGATTCCGGCGATGGGCCCGTCGGCCGCCGCGGCGCAACTGGAGGGCTCCAAGGGCTTCATGAAGGATTTCTGCGCCCGCCACGGCATTCCCACGGCGCGCTATGCCCGCTTCACCGTGGCCGAGGCGGCCAAGGCCTATGTGGAGGAAGTGGGCGCGCCGATCGTGGTGAAGGCGGACGGCCTGGCCGCGGGCAAAGGCGTGGTGCTGTGCGCCAACGTCGCCGACGCGGTCGCCGCCATCGACATGATCATGACCGACCGCGCCTTCGGCGCGGCGGGCGGCGAGGTGGTGGTCGAGGAGTTCCTCACCGGCGAGGAGGCGAGCTTCTTCGCCCTGATCGACGGCGAGACCGCGGTGCCGCTGGGTGCGGCGCAGGACCACAAGGCGGTGGGCGAGGGCGACACCGGTCCCAACACCGGCGGCATGGGCGCCTATTCCCCCGCGCCGGTGGTTACCCCCGAAATCGCCGAAACGGTGATGAAGACCATCGTGCAGCCGACCGTCGCGGGGATGGCGGCGGAAGGGCACCCGTTCAAAGGCGTGCTGTTCGCCGGGCTGATGATCGGCCCGGAGGGGCCGAAACTTCTGGAATTCAACGTGCGCTTCGGCGACCCGGAGTGCCAGGTGCTGATGGCGCGCCTGAAGTCCGACATCGTGCCGCTTCTGCGCGCGGTGCCTGCGGGCGGGCTCGACAAGGTTGAGGTGGAGTGGTTCGACGCCGCCGCCCTGGTGGTGGTGATGGCGGCCAGGGGGTATCCCGGCACGGTGGTGAAGAATACCGAGATCCGCAATCTCGCCGCGGCCGACGCGGTGCCGGAGGCGGTGGTGTTCCATGCCGGAACCAGGGACGAAGGGGGACGTGTGTTGGCAGTGGGGGGGCGTGTGTTGGGCGTCACTGCGCGCGGCCGCGATGTGGGGGAAGCTCAGGCCCGTGCGTATCAGGCCGTGGATCTGATCGATTGGCCCGAGGGCTTCTGCCGCCGCGACATCGGCTGGCGCGCCGTGAAGGCATGAAGGTGCGGCACGCCTTCAAATAAAAAACGGGAACACCCAGGGAGATAACGCTTACCGCGAGCGCGCTTTGCGTTGTCTTGGTGTTGAAGGAAGAACACACTTGCATGCAATTTCGCGTATTCTTATGAAGGTCGAGTGGGTTTCCGCGCAGACAGCACGCAGGGGTGTGCTAAGGTATGCAGAAGACCGGGGGGATGCCCGCCGAAAGGCGCGGTGTGTCGGAGCAAAGGTAGTGGTTGCCGGAGCCTGGGTACGGGGCTCAGGAGAGTCGGGTGTATAGGCCGAAGATACTCGTCGCGTGTCAGGATCAGGCGACTCGGCAGCGGTTTGCCGAGACGATGCGTTTTCGTTATCGCGCGGTCGCGGTCGAGGACGGCTGGCTTGCTTTGCACCTGGTCAACACCACTCAGTTTTCCGCCATGGTCATCGCCGAACGGCTGGAATCCCTCTCCGGCCTCGACGTCGCCTATTCGGTGCGCGAAAGCCACCGCAACGCTCATGTGCCGATCATGCTGGTGGCGGAACGCATCACCGCGCGCATCCGCGAGATGGTGGAATCCGGCGTCATCGACTGCTGCGTCGATCAGGCCGCCGAGGCCGGGGCCTTTCTCTTCGAATTCAATTCGATGTGCGGCGCGCACGCGGAGCGCGCGTGGGCGGCGCTCGAGTCCGACGTGGAGCGCGTGCTCTCCACCGCGCGCGGCACCTACAAGTCGGTGTTCGCCGCCAACACCACCGACGTGCCGCTCGACGCCCGCCTGCTGGCGGAGACCGCCGACGCCGTGGTCGAGGCGGTGAAGAACGGCCGCGTCACCGCGGTGATGCGGGCCTTGCAGACCCACGACGACTACACCTTCGTGCACTCCTTGAGCGTGTCCTCGGTGCTTGCCTTCTTCGGCCGCGAGATCGGCATCCGCGACGGCGACCTCGGGGTGATGGCGCAGGCGGGATTCGCCCACGACTTCGGCAAACGGGTGATGCCGCACGCCATTCTCTACAAACCCGGCCTGCTGGATACCTCCCAGATGGTGGTGATCCGCCGCCATGCGCAGGCCGCGGGCGAGATTCTGCGCCGCTCGGAGGGCATTCCGGCGGAGGTGATCAACGTTGCGGAGCGCCACCACGAGCGCTTGAACGGCACCGGCTATCCCAACGGCCTCACCGGCGCGGAAATCGACGACCTCTCCATGGTCGCGGCGATCGGCGACGTGTTCTCCGCGCTCATCGACAACCGCTGCTACAAGCCGCGCTACGCCCCGCAGGAGGCGCTGCGCATGCTGCGCGACATGGCCGGGCCGCACCTCGAACCGCACCACGTGGCGAAGTTCGTCGAGGTGATGAACGACACCGGTTTCGCGGCGTGGATGGCGCCCCCCTTGGACGAGGGGACGGCCGCCGAGTAGCGGCGGATTTTCTTTTCCAAGAACGTGTGGTACGGATCGGCGGCAGGGGCCGCCTTTATTTTGCGCGGCGCAAACGCGGGGAGACGCGGCATGAGCAGGATGCGGTTGGGCTTTCTGGCGGCGGCGGTGGCTGCGGCGCTGGCCGCGGCGCTGGCGGCGCGCTTTTTGATGATCGAACCGCGCGGCGCGGAGCTGATGTGCTCGATGCAGGGCGCCGCCGCCTGGTGCCCGTTGCGCGCCGCCCTGGTGCCGGTGTTCGACTACCAGGGCTTCGGCATCGCGAGCCTTGCCTTCGGGCTGTTCGCCGCCTGGAAACGCCGCCCCGCCTGGGGGGTGCCTGCGCTTCTCCTCGGCGCGGTCGGGCTGGTGCTGTTCAATGTGGAGCTTGCCGCTGCGGGCACCGTGCTCGGTCTCATCGCGGTGATGCGGGAGAGTTCGGCGCAGGCCGCGTGAACAGGATCGACCCGGCGAGCAGCACGCCTGCCGCCGCCCACAGCCACGCCTGGGTGTTGGCCGCGCCTTCGTGGATCGACACCCCGATGGCGCTTGCCGCGAGCAATGCGGCCACCGCCTTTTCCTCGCGCGGCGCGGCGGGCAGGCGGATCAGCGCGAAGCCCACCGCCGGGATCAGGAACATGCTCACCGGGAAGTCGCGGTAGCGCGAATCGAACAGCAGCCCGAGGCTCGAAACCGCCATGCCCGCCACCGCGACGAAGCGCATCCGCGCCGCCGTGGCGAACGGGCAGAAGCGCGCCCGCGGGCAGGCGCAGGCGGGTTTGTCCGCAGGGCGCAGCCCGGAGAGGATGCGCAGCACCACCCAGGCAAGCCCGGCGGAGAACACCAGCCAGCCCCCGTTGATCGCCCATTCCTCGAAGCCGCGGCTGGACGCCAGCATGTGGCGCACCTGCAGCACCAGGGCGCTCGCCATGGCGAAGCCGCCGACGTCGAGAATCACCACGGCGGACAGGTCCATCCTCTCCCGCCGCAGCATCGCCGCGCCCACCGGCAGCAGCCCGAGCAGCAGCGCCGCGGCGACCCAGGCGGAAGCGTCCGGCCACTCCACCACCGGACCATGGGTGGAAACCTTCTGCACCCGGTCGGCGTCGAAGAAGCCCCAGGCGCCGCCCACCGTGCCTTCCAGCAGACGCTTCCACGGCTGGTCGAACGCCTCGATCAGGTTGTAGTCCGCCCCGGCCTTGTCCGCCGCGGTGATGAACTCGCGGATGAAGCGCGTCTGGTTGAGGCGGCTCGGCTCCGCGCCCTCGCGGCGGCGGCCCTCCGACGGCCAGCCGACCTCGCCGATGAGAATCGGCTTGCCGGAAAAACGCTCGTGCATCTGCTGCCACACCGCCATTACGTGCCGGATCGCCGCGTCGATCGGCGTCGGGTCGTCCTCCCAGTAGGGCAGCAGGTGGATGGTGACGAAATCCACGGCATCGGCGAGCTCCGGACTCTTCAGCCAGAACTCCCAGACGTCGGCGTAGGTGACCGGCAGAGGATGGGTCAGCCCGGCGCGCAGCTCGCCGATATAGGCGGCCAGGCCCGCCGCCGTCTGCTCGCCGCGCAGCAGCACCTCGTTGCCGACGATCAAGCCCTTGATCGCTTCCGGATGCGCGTTCGCCGCGGCGATCAGGCGTTTGATCTCCAGCTGGTTGTCCACGTCCTTGCGGCCGATCCACGCCCCGGCGTAGACGCGCATGCCCAGGCGCGATGCGATCTCCGGCAGCTTGTTCAGCCCCTGGCCGGTGGCGTAGGTGCGCACGCAGTTGGTGAAGCCCGACAGCACCTTCAAATCCCGCTCGATCTGCGCGGGGGAAATCACCAGCTTGGCGTCGAAGGGCGACTGGCCGCGCTCGTAAGGCGCATAGGAGACGCAGGCCACCTTTTCCGAGCTGCCGTCCGGCAGCGGCTGGGCGCGGCCCTTGTCGTAGAAGAACAGCGCGGCGGCAAGCGCGCACAGAACGGAGGCGATCACGGCAGGGGTGCGGGTCATCGGAGGGTTCCCGGCGGAGGGAGAAAAATCTGGCGCAAACAGCAATGCAGGGCCGCAGGCGCCCTGTCAACCGCGGTTTTTCCGGTGCGTTTTTTCCCTGGCGCGGCGCGCCAAGCGGCTCCAAATTGGAGGCCTGGGGGAGAAACCGAAGAGAGAAGGAAGAGTTGCCATGTCCGATGCATTCCGGGCCTTCGTCGTCGAAAAGACCGAAGGCGGCGTCACCGGCGCGATCAAGACCCTCACCGAGGCCGACCTCCCCGCCGGGGACGTGCTGGTCTCCGTCGCCGCCTCCAGCCTCAACTACAAGGACGGCCTCGCCGCGCAGGGCCTGGGCAACCTGGTGAAGACCTATCCCCACGTCCCCGGCATCGACTTCGCGGGCACCGTCATCTCCTCCGCCTCGCCGGACTACAAGCCGGGCGACGCCGTGGTGCTCACCGGCTGGTGGGTCGGCGAACGCCATTGGGGCGGCTATGCCCAGAAGGCGCGCGTCAAATCCGAATGGCTGGTGCCGCTGCCCAAGGGGCTTACCCCGCGCCAGGCGATGGCGGTGGGCACCGCCGGGTTCACCGCCATGCTCTGCGTGATGGCGCTGGAGGACGGCGGCGTCACCCCGGAAAAAGGCCCGGTGCTGGTCACCGGCGCCACCGGCGGCGTCGGCTCGGTCGCCGTCGCCATCCTCGCCAACCTCGGCTACGAGGTCGCGGCGCTGACCGGCAAGGCCTCGGAACACCCCTACCTGGAAAGCCTCGGCGCGCGCCGCATCGTCGACCGCGCGGAAATGTCCGAGCCCCTCGGCAAACCCCTGGAGGCGGAAACCTGGGCCGGCGTCGTCGATACCGTCGGCGGCGTGCCGCTCGCCCGCGCCCTCGCCCAGATGAAATACAACGGCGTCGTCGCCTCCTGCGGCCTCGCCGCCTCGGCGAAACTGGAAACCACGGTCATCCCCTTCCTGCTGAGGGGCGTGCGCCTCTGCGGCATCGATTCGGTGATGAAACCCAAACCCGACCGCCTCACCGCCTGGGCGCGTATCGCCAAGGACCTGCCGCTCGCCAAGCTGGAAGCCATCGCCTCCGACCACGGCCTCGCCGAGGTGCCGGACCTCGCCAAGCAGATCCTCACCGGCAAAGTCCGCGGCCGCGTCGTCATCGACGTGAACAAGTAAAAGCCAAAACTTTGCGAGGGGACTCGGTCCCCTCGCGCACCCCATAACTTCGGTTTTTGCGCGCAGCGCGATAGAGCCATCACGCGGCGTGACGGTTGATGGCCGCTTCGCGGCGAAAAACCAGTTATGGGATCAAAGGGCCTCCCGGCCCTTTGCGGGTCCGGGCAGAGCCCGGCCTAGTTTTTCCCTATTTGCTCGACAGCACCCATTCGCCGGACCAGTTTTCCGGCGGCGGTTCGGCCATGAAGTGGGCGCAGCGGTCGATATAGAGCTGCGAGGGTTTGTCTTCCGGGCGGATGGCGAGGGCGCGGGTGAAGGCGGTTTGCGCCGTGGCGAAGTCACGGCTGCGGTAGAGGGTGATGCCTTCGCGGAAGTGGCCGAGCACCTCGGCCATGTTGGGGAAGGTTTCCGGGGTGTGGAATTCGAGGAGTTCATAGACGCCGACCGCCTCGGTTTTGCCCTTGACCACCACCTTGTCGATATCGCGCATGCGGTAGGTGGATTTCAGCCGTTCGACGGTGAATTCGCTGAGGAGGGCCTGCGCGCCGTATTGTTTGGAGGCGCTTTCGAGGCGGGAGGCGAGGTTCACGCCGTCGCCGATGACGGTGTAGTCCATACGTTTCGGCGAGCCGATGTTGCCGGAGACCACGGTATCGGTGTTGAGCCCGATGCCGATGGCGAGCGGGCGCAGCCCGGCCTCGGTGCGGTGGATGTTGAAGTCGGCGAGTTCGCGCAGCATGGCGATGGCGGCGCGGACCGCGCGGTCTTCGTCGTCGTCGTGGCCGAAGGGGGTGCCGAACACCGCCATGATCGCGTCGCCGATGAACTTGTCGAGCATGCCGCCTTCCGCCTGGATGCAATCGACCATGCGGGTGAAGTAGGCGTTGAGGAGTTGCACGATGCCCTGGGCGCCGAGTTCTTCGGAGAGCGTGGTGAAGCTGCGGATATCGGAGAACAGCACGGTGGCGGGTTTCGCCTGGCCGCCGAGGATGTCCTCCCCCGCTTCCAGCAGGCGGTCGGCGAGGGCGGCGTCCATATAGCGGGACATCGTGCTCTTCATGCGTTTTTCCGAGCTGATGTCCTCGATCAGCAGCATCGTGCCCATCGCCTTGCCCTTGCCGTCGCGCAGGGGGGAGACGGTCATGTTGACCGAAAGGGTGGCGCCCTCGACCACCAGGCTGGCGTCCATGGTGTGTTCCGGCTCGCCGGTTTCCGCCACCTTGGCGATGCGCTCCAGCACCCAGGCGTCGGCGGTGGGGAAGACCTCCGCCGCGGGTTGGTCGGCAAGCTCGCGCGCGGACCGCTTGAGAATGCGGGCGGCGGCGGCGTTGGCGGTGACGATGTGGCCTTCCGGCGAGACGGTGAGCACGCCGTTGGACATGCTTTCCAGCATGCTCTCGTTGTAGTTTTTCACCGTCTGCACGTCGTCGAAGAGCTTGGCGTTTTCCAGGCCGATGGAGATCTGCGCGGTGAACGCCTTGAGGCGCGCTTCGTCCTCGGCGGTGAAGGCGCTGCCGCGCTTGTTGAGCACCTGGGTGACGCCGATC
The DNA here is from genome assembly GCA_050253435.1 of Rhodospirillaceae bacterium. Classification (GTDB taxonomy): domain Bacteria; phylum Pseudomonadota; class Alphaproteobacteria; order Rhodospirillales; family Rhodospirillaceae; genus Oleispirillum. Next base: position 2,560 of record JBFWJB010000058.1, on the reverse strand, counting down.
ACCTTGCCGGTCTTGTTGGCCACCGGCACGCAGAGGATGGAGCGGGTGAAGAAGCCGGTCTTCTTGTCGAAGCCGGGGTTGAAGCGCAGGTCCGCGTAGGCATGGGGGATGTTCACCGACTGGCCGGAGGTGAACACCGCGCCCGCGATGCCTGCGGTATTGGGCAGGCGGATCTTCTGCGCGCCGAGGCCTTCGCCGATTTCGGTGTAGAGCTCGCCGGTCTTCTCGTCGTTGAGGAAGAGGGTGGAGCGCTCGGCGTTGAGCATGCGCGTCACCGCGCTCATGATCTTTTGCAGGAGAGGCCCGAGCATGATTTCGGTGGAGGCCTCGGTGACCACGCCGAGGAAGGCGTTCTCCTGCTTGCGGCTCATTTCCAGGGTCTGCACGAAGAGGCTGCCCTTGAGCACGATCGCCGCCTGGGTGTTCATCTCGGTGACCAGATCGAGGTCGGCGTCGGAGAACGCGCCGTCGATCTTGTTGAGGATCTGCGCGACGCCGATGGGTTCGCCGCGCAGGGTGCGGATCGGCGCGGTGAGCACGTTGCGCGTCTTGAAGCCGGTGCGGCGGTCGATATCCGGGTTGAAGCGGTCGTCGGCGTAGGCGTCGGGGACGATCAGCCCGACGCCCTCGGTGAACACGTGGCCGGCGAGGCCGCTGCCGTTGAGGATGCGGATTTCGCGGGTGACGCCGCCGACGACGACGCGGGAATAGAGCTCGCGGGTGTCCGGGTCGTTGAGAAAGATGGTGCCGCGCTCCGCGCCCAGCGCTTCGGTGGCGATGTCGAGGAGGATTTGCAGTTGCGCGTCCAGGCCCTCCGCCTCGGCCATGCGGTGGGTGAGGCGCAGCAGCAGGCGGTCGGACTCGCGGCGGAACATCGTCCTGGGTTTACGGGGGGCGGTCATTTCGGAGCCTCCGGGCGGCGGTCCAGCGCATCGCGCAGCGCCTGGACGGTGACGCGCAGTTCGGCGATTTCGTCGGCGGCCCGCGCCGCGGTTTCCTGGGCGGTCTGGGCGCAGTCGTCGCGCAGACGTTCCATCTCGTCGCGCAGGGCCGAGGCGGTGGCGCGCAGTTCGGCGATTTCCGCCTGGGCGGCGGCGCGTTCCGACTGCAGCGCGTGGTCGGATTCGAAGGCCTGCGCCTCCAGCGCGTCGCGCAGGCCCTGGACGGTGCTCTGGAGTTGCAGGATGGTGCCGTGGCTTTCGGAGAGCGCTGCCTGCACCGCCGCGTCGCGTCCGGCCTGCGCGGCGTCGAGCGCATCGCGCAGCGCCTGCACGGTTTCGCGCAGGTGGCGTTCCGTGCGTTCCTGATCGCTGACCCCGAACCCTTCCGCCGCGGCGTGCATCGCGCCTCACCCTTATCCGTGTCGCAGTAGCTTGCCATAAAACCCGCGGGCTGGAAAAGGTTGCACGATGGCGGAATTCGATTCATCCGAAGCGTGAAAAACGATCGTTTGCGGCGGATAAGGGGCATCCCTAATCTTCAAGTCATGGGTCTGTCACTTTTTGACGGTAGGAACGACTGTCGATGACCGGTGGCCTGGACGAGCGCACGGCGGATCACCTGAAAACCTGGATCGGCCGCACCGAAACGGTGACCGACGAGATCGTCGCCGCACAGGTTGCGGCGATGTCCGCGACGATCGACCGCGACGATCCTGCACCCAAGTCCGGCGACCCTCTTCCCCCCCTCTGGCACTGGCTGTTTTTTATGCCGCGGATGCGCCGCTCCCTGTTGGGGCGCGATGGGCACCCGGCGCTTGGCGGCTTTCTGCCGCCGGTGCCGTTGCCGCGGCGGATGTGGGCGGGGGGGCGCCTTTCCTGGAACGTGCCGCTGGCCATCGGCGCGACGGCGGAGAAGGTCTCCACCGTGAGCGACGTGGCGGTGAAGGAGGGCAAAACCGGCCCCTTGGTGTTCGTCACCGTGCGGCATGAATTGTTCCAGAAAGGCGTCTCCTGCCTCACCGAGGAGCACGATATCGTCTACCGCGGCTACGACGCCCCCGGCGCGGCGAAGCCGAAGCCCCTGCCGCCGCCCGGCGTGCCCGAATTCTCGCGCACCGTGACGCCCGATCCGGTGCTGCTGTTCCGCTATTCGGCGCTGACCTTCAACGGTCACCGCATCCATTACGACCGCAGCTTCTGCACCGAGGAGGAAGGCTATCCCGGCCTTATCTTCCACGGGCCGCTCACCGCCACCCTGCTGGTGGACCTGGTGCGCGAGCGCTTCCCCGGCGCGGAAATCCGGTCGTTTGCGTTCCGGGCGGTGAGCCCGCTGTTCGATACGGCTCCGTTTTCCATCCACGGCTGCAAGACCCCACAGTCCGACGACGGAGCGTATACCCTCTGGGCCCAGAACCCGGAGGGCGCACTTGCCATGCAGGCGGAAATCCGGATCGCGGCTTGACCCCCCGCGTCCGGATCGAAGGCCCCGTTTGCAGCGGCAGGACAGGGTAAAGGCTCCGGCCCCGCGCCGGTCCCCTCGTTCCTTTTGGCGCGGGACGGAGCCTTTTATCCCTGCTCGGGCGGCGTCCCCCGCCCGGAAGCCGGCGTGGCCCGTCCTC
>JBFWJB010000057.1:0-11616 GCA_050253435.1 Rhodospirillaceae bacterium | reverse complement strand
CGCATCTTGTCCTCCGCGCCGCCGAACTTGATCGCGGCGTCGGAGTGGACGCTTTTCTTCTCCCCGGTCTGCTGGATGATCTCCGCGCCGACGAACAGGCCGACCAGCAGCGGAATCAGCGGCAGCCCGGAACTCAGGGCGAGGGAATCGAAGTTGAGCCGCGGAATGGCGCTCACCGGGTCGCTGCCGACAAAGGAGAACAGCAGGCCGAGCAGCACCGCGATCAGCCCCTTGTGCCACGACGTGCCGCCCACGCCCACGGTAGCGATCAGCACCAGGGAGAACAGCACGATGGAGAAGAACTCCGTGGAGCCGATCATCAGGGCGAGCGCGGCGATCGCCATGGAAAGGAAGAGCATGGAGATGGAGCTGAGCACGTTGGACAGCGACGAGGCGTAGAGCGCCGTGGACAGCGCCTTGTCGGGGAACCCCTGCTGCGCCATGGGATAGCCGTCGAGCACGGTGACGCCGGATTCCGGCGCGCCCGGCGTGCCGAAGAGGATCGCCGCAATGCTGCCGCCGTAGGTTCCGCCGACATAGACCCCGGCAAGCAGCGCGAGGCTCTGGTGAATGTCCATGTAGAAGGTGAACGGCAGCAGAATGGCGATGGCGATGCCGCTGGTCAGGCCGGGAATGGCGCCGAACACCACGCCGGTGCTGACCCCTACGATCAGCAGGAGGAGGCTTTTGAACCCCAGGGCGATGATCGCCCCCTGCAGAATTCCGTCAACCATGATGGTGTCCTCCTGGGCGCGCCTAGAACGGGATGATTCCTTGCGGGAAAGCGACATGCAGCATCTTGCCGAGAATCACGTAAATCACCGTCGGCAGGACGATGCTGACGGGAATGGCGACCGGCATCCGCCTTTCCCCCCACAACAGCTGCGACAGAAACAGCGCGCACGCGCTCGCGGCGAGGAAGCCGAGAGGCTGCAGGACGAAACCGTAGACCAGCCAGATCAGGATCAGCAGCAGCCCCTTGCCGTTGAGGGAGACGGACACGCCGGAGACGGGCTGGCGCAGGGCATGGAGCAGATGGAAGACGCCGAACGCGCCGAGGCTCCACGAAACGATCTCGGGAAAGAAGGAGGAGTCGTCCATCACCGGAAGATGCGGCGTATACCACGGCTGCGTGCGCATGTAGGCAAGCAGCGCGGCGGCCAGCAAAATCAGGATGACGCCGGAAAGGACCTCGACTTTCTTCTGATCCATGGCGGTGTTTCCTTTGCGGGGCCGCACGGGCGGGGGCGCGGCTCCGCGCCGCGTCCCGCCCGCCGGTCCATGCGTCTGCGATGGCGGCGTCCGCGCCGCCATCGGGGAAGGAGAACCGGGCGGGGCTTACTTCTTGGAAAGGCCCAGCTCGGCGATCAGCGCACCATAGGTCTCGTAGTCGTTCTTGATCAGTGCGTTCAGATAGTTCGGGTCGTTGGTCGCGGCATCCACGCTGGCGCCGGCCTTCTCGAAGAGCGCCCGCACCGCGGGGTCGTCGATGATCTTCTTGAAGCCTTCACGCAGCTTCTCAACCACCGGCGCGGGGGTCTTGGCGGGTGCGGCGATCAGTTTGTAATAGGCGCTGTCCCCGTTCTTGTACCCCAAATCCGCAAGGGAGGGCACCTTCTCGAAGGGCTCCTGCGCGACCCGACCGCCGAACACGAAGAGCGGCGTCAGCTTGCCCTTGAGGACGTGGCTCTTGGCGGTGCTGTCGGAAATGTTGCCGTACATCACGTGCCCGCCCAGGGTGTTGGAGGCGGTTTCGGAAGCGCCGTTGAACGGCACCACCCGCACCTTGAGGCCCATCGCCTTGAACGCCTTGGCGAGCTGCATGCCGGAAATGTCGCCGAGCCCGGCGCAGCCCACGGTCACGGTGTTGGGGTGGGCCTTGGCGTACTCGTAGAACGATTTGAAGTCCTTGGCCGGAGCGGACGGACCGGCGACCAGGAACATCGCCGTGGTGCCGGGGCTGATCACCGGCACGAAGGCGGTGACCGGGTCGTAGGGCGCCTTGAAGATGTGCGGCGCGGCGCTGTAGGCGCCGGAGGTGGTGGCGAGCAGGGTGTAACCGTCGGCGGGGCCGTTGGCCACGTCGCCCGCGCCGATCAGGCCGGAGCCGCCGGTGTGGTTCTCGACGATCACCGGCACGCCGAAATACTTCTCTCCGGCGGTGGCGAGAAAGCGGGTGCTGACATCGACGCCGCCGCCCGCCTTGAACGGCACGACGATGCGAATGGGTTTGCTCGGGAAGGCATCCGCGGCGAGGCTCGCCGTGGAAACCATGCTCATGGAGGCCAGCAGAGCGGCCAATGCGACACAGATTTTCCTCATTGATGATCCTCCCTGTTTCGTTTACCCGGTCCCGCTCCGCCGCAGCGGCGATGCGGGCCGCTGTTACGGACCGTTATTTGTACAGGTACTTAACCTCCCTCTCCCACCACGCCTTGGCGTTGATGGCGACTTCACGCTCGTCGAAGGTGGCGAGCCTGTCCTCTATGGCGAAGGTGTCGCCGTCGCGCTTGAGCACGGCCAGCACCTCCTGCACCGCGCGGATCGCGGCGCGCTGCGTCTGGGACGGATAGATCCCGAGCCTGAAGCCGATCTCCTCAAGCTGCCGCTTCGGCAGCGCCGGCGTCTTGCCGCCGGCGAAGATGTTGGCCAGGGCCGGGCCCTTGAGCTGGGCGGCCACCGCGGTCATCTCCTCGACGCTGCGCGGCGCCTCGACGAAGCCGACGTCGGCGCCCGCCTCGAGGTAGAGGTTGACCCGGTCGATCGCCGCCTGCAGGCCCTCCACGGCGCGGGCATCGCTGCGGGCGATGATGACGATGTTCTCGTCCACGCGGGTATCGACCAGCGCCTTGATCTTGCCGACCATCTCGTCGGCGGCGACCACCGCCTTGCCTTCGTAGTGGCCGCATTTCTTCGGGGCGACCTGGTCCTCGATGTGGAAGCCCGAGATCCCCGCCCGCTCGAACTCGCGCATCGCGCGCACCGCGTTGATCGCGTTGCCGTAGCCGGTGTCCATGTCGGCGATCACCGGAATCTCCACGGCATCGACGACGCGGGCGAGAATCTGCACGATCTCGGTCAGAGAGAGCAGCCCGAAGTCGGGATACCCCTGGGAGCGGGATATGCCGCCGCCGGTCACGTATACCGCCTCGAACCCCGCCACCTGCGCGAAGCGCGCGGTCATCGGGTCGTACGCGCCGGGAACCACGGTGTAGCCTTCGCGGCCGATGATCTTCCGCAGCGCCTTGCTTGGGCTCATTCTTCTTTCCTCCGTCCCGGATCAGAAACCGAAGACCTCGGCCGCGGTGCTCCGGAACACCGCATCCCGCTGCGCCGCATCGGGAATCCAGCGGCGCAGGTCGTTGAGGCAGCCCTCGTAGCTGCGGCCGTCCTCGAAGGACACCCAGGGCCAGTCGCTGCCCCAGACGAGGCGATGCAGCCCGCCCGCCGCGATCATCGCGTCCACATAAGGGGCCGCGGGCGCGCCGCCCAGGCGATACGGCGCCGACAGCTTCACCCAGGTGTCCCCGGCGGCAAGCCCCTTCAGCACCTCGCGGAAACCCGCGCCGCCGGTGCCGGTCTGCGGCTCCGGCGAGCCGAAGTGGTCCACCACCACCGGCGCGCCGCTGCGGCGGATTTCCGGCAGCACGTCGGCGATCTTCGCGCCTTCGAGGTAGAGTTCGACATGCAGCCCGGCGTCGCGCACGCGGGCGAACAGAGCCCCGTACGCGGCGGAGCGCACGTCGGGCAGGTTGGCGCGGTGGAACCAGTTGAGCCGGATGCCGCGGATGCCGCCGTCGCGCAGCGCCGCAAGCTCCGCCTCCGTCGCCTCGGTGGAGACGATGGCGGTGCCGCGCAGCCGGTCGGGATAGCGCGCCAGCGCGGACAGCAGGAGGGAATTGTCGGTGCCGTAGAAGCTCGGCTGGGTCAGCACCCCATGCGACACGCCGTGCGCGTCGAGCATGGCGATGAAGTCCTCGGCGGTGACGTCGTATTTCGGCTCGGAGTGGCGCCCGGCGACCAGCGGCGCGTCTTTTTGCATGATGTGGGCGTGGCAATCCACGCCGGTGATGGTTCGTCCGGTCGTCGCGCTCTGCGTCATCATCCAGCCGCCCTTCCAGCCTCAGGAGGGAAACACCGGAAAACGCTAGGCCCGCCTCATACATTTGTCTAATTGAATTGACGGCGCAAAAACGATAAGATTTTTCAATGAGGCGCTACACCATCTCCCAGCTCGAGGCGTTCACCGCCATTGCCGAATGCGGCACCTTCCGCCAGGCCGCCGAGCGTTTGGGAATCACCCAGCCGACCATCTCCCTGCGCATCCGCGAACTGGAGAACGCCTTCGGCTGCCGCCTGTTCCTGCGCGGCAAGGGCGGCGTGCGCCTCTCCGAAAACGGCCAGGCGCTGCTGCAATACGCGCGGCGCGGCCTCGAATCCCTCGACGAGATGGAGCAGCGCCTCAAGACCAGCGATCCGCTGAGCGGCGTGCTGCGCCTCGGCTCGTCCAACACCTTCGCCCTGAGCTGCCTGCCCACCATCCTCGCAGCGCTGGAACAGACCCACCCCAGGCTCAACATCGAGCTGACGATCAGCAACAGCATCACCCTCTCCGCCCTGCTCGACACCCACAAGCTCGACGTCGCCTTCCTCGTCGAATCGCCGCTGCCGCCGCACGTCAAAAGCGAACCCCTGGCCCTCTCCGAGCTCGCCTGGTTCGCCAGTCCGGGCACCTGGATCGGCGCGCGCACCATCCGTCCGCGCGACCTCGCCGGGCTGCGCATCATGACCCTGCCCGCGCCGTCGCTGTTCCACACCGTGGTCAGCGACTGGTTCGCCGCGGCGGAGGAACCGCTGCCCACCCTCAGCACCTGCAACGACATGGTGACGATCCTGCGCCTGGTGCGCACCGGCGTGGCGGCGAGCATCCTGCCGACCAGCATCGCCGGGTTCGACCTGGAGGCGGGCACCATCGTGCGGTACCGCGCCGCGCCGCCGATCGTGCCGGTGACGCTCAGCGCCGCCTACCAGGCGTCGGTGCCGGAAGCGGCGCGGGACATCATCGTGCGCATCGCGCGCGATGCCGTGGCGCGGTCGGACAACCACCTGATCCCGATCTGGAATGTTTCTCAAGGAGCCTCGGGCTAGGCGGAGGCCGCCTCAGCTCCGCATGACGCTTTGCACGTCGGCGGTGGTGATGGTCTTGCCGAGGATGCGGCTCGACACCTTGGCCGCGGCGGCGAGCACCGCGTTCGCCGCCTTGAGGCCGGAGAGGCCCTTCTCCCTGGCCGCCAGGGAGGCCTCGGCATAGGCGCGGCGAATGATGATTTCAGAGTCTTCCGTCATGTCCAGGCCCTTCCCAACAGTCGGCGCACACCCGCGCGCCGACTATCTAGGCCGGACCGCCCGAACAGGACAAGCCGTTCTAAAATATTTCATATCCGGTTCACACAAGCTGCGGAATGCGGCCGGAAAGCGAGCATGAAAAACCCGGCTTCCTGACGGAAGCCGGGCCAGGGATGGCGCGGCGGATCACCCGCGCCGTTTCATGAAATAGACGAGAACGAGCGACAGGAAAAGCAGCCCTGCGCTGATCGGGGTGGACACGAACACCAGGGGGTTCAGGTCCTCGCCCACCAGCGCCCGCCGCATGTTCGGCTCGATGATCGGTCCGAGGATCAACCCCAGGACGATCGGCGCCACGGGGAAGCCCAGCCGCACCAGAAGGTAGCCGCAGGACCCCAGAACCACCACCATCATCGCATCGAAGAAGGAGGTGTTCACCGCATAGCCGCCGGTGATGCAAAGCACCGCGACGATCGGCATCAGCACCTGGAAGGGGATCTTCAGGATGTAGGGGAAGTACTTGCTGCCCAACAGACCCATCGCCAGCATCACCACGTTGGCGACCAGGAGGATGATCAGCAGCTGGGCCACGATGTCGTAGTGTTCCACCATCAGCATCGGGCCGGGGGTGATGCCCTGGATCATCAGCGCCCCCAGCAGCACCGCGGTCACCGTGTCGCCCGGCACGCCGAGGGTCAGGAGCGGAATCAGCGCGCCGCCGGTCACCGCGTTGTTGGAGCTTTCGCTGGCGATGATGCCTTCGGGGATGCCGGTGCCGAAGTCCTCCGGATGCGTCGAGGTTCTTTTCGCCTCGTTATAGGACATCCAGGAGGCGATGGTCGGGCCGGTTCCGGGAATGGCGCCGACGACGATGCCGATGACGATCGATTTGATCAGGAGGTACTTGTAGGTGAGATAGTCCCTCAGCGGCGGAAGCGCCCGCTTCACCTGGCAGATGATCTCCTCACCGGTGTTGACGCCGATGCTCTCCGCCTTGGCCAGCACTTCGGTGATGGCGAACAGGCCGACCAGCGCCGGGATCAGGGCGATGCCGCCCATCAGGTTGAGGTTGCCGAAGGTGAACCTCGGCAGGCCGTCGATGGGGTCCATGCCGACAGTGCCGAGGACCATGCCGATCGCCGCGCCGGCCACGCCCTTGGCCAGACACTTGCCGGAAACGCCGGCGATGCAGACCAGCCCCATCACCGCGACCGCGAAGTATTCCGGCGCGCCGAATTGCAAGGCCAGGGTCGCGATGAGCGGGGCGAAGATCAAAAGGGCGAACGCGGAGACGGTGCCTCCCAGCCAGGAGGCGACGATGGAATGGCCCAACGCCTCTCCGGCGTGGCCCCTCTTGGCCATCGGGTGACCGTCCATCACCGTCGCCGCGTTGCCGGGCGCGCCGGGCGTGTTGATGAGGATCGCCGGAATGCTGCCCGCGTAAAAGCCGCCGCAGTAGACGCCCATGAGAAAGGACAGGGACACGTTCAACGGCATGTAGAAGGTGATCGGGGTGAACAGCGCCACCGCAGTGGTCGCGGTGAGCCCGGGGGCGGCGCCGAAAAGGATGCCGACAATCGTTCCGATTGCGATCCAGGCCACGCACGTCAGCGACATGACTTGGAGGAAGGCCTCGGGAATGGCCTGAAAGGTCTGGAATTCCATAATTGGTGCTCCCTTCCTTACGCAATCACTGGAACACGCCGAGGTCGGAAAGACCCGGCAAAACGATCATGAAGGCTTTGCTGAACAGATAGTAGACCCCCACGGCGGTAATAATCGGCACGCTCATCAATACTTTCTTTCTCCGCTCGCCGAAAACATAAATAGCGGAAAATACAAACAGGATCGTCGAGATAATGAAACCCAGGTATTCCATGATGAAAACGTAGGCCACCAGCACGCCGACGACCGGCAGCAGCTTCGACCACCTGATCGTGGGAAGCGGTATCTTTTCTTCACGCCGTACGCCCCGGCAGATGAGAATCACCCCGCAAAGCGCAATCACCGTGAAGCACACGTCGGGAAAGAAGGCGCCCGACAACTTGGAAACCCTAAGGTTTTCTATCTGGGCCGCCCCGATATATCCTGGCAAAGCAAAAAGAAGTAAAATAATGCCAGAAAGAATGTCTTGGTCTTTGAACTTCATGATACCCCCCTAGCTTTTTTAGGGAACCGCTGACTTATCGAGTCAGTTCAACACGGCCGTCTGCTCGATCGTCGCATCGACTTGTTTCTTAGGGCGTCTATTCTACCGCAGGATCCGCGAGTATGCGCCAGTGCTGCAAAATAAATTTGCGACACTCTTTCCCTCGCCGATAACCGGCGGTCTTCCGCCCCGTTTGAGGAATACGGCTCGCCCGCCGCGCGCCTCTTCCTGCTTCCCCCAACGGGAAGAAGGAAGAGGCGATTTTTATTATTTTTACTTCTTATACAGGCCGATGTCCTTCAGGACTTGCTGATGGAGCGCCGCTTCCCGCGCAACCCGGGCGCCGAACTCTTCCGGGCCGAGGAAGGAAGGAATGAGGAAGAGCTTCTTCCAGGCGTTCTGCACCTTCGGGCTGTCATAGGTCTTCTTCAGGGCGGCGACCAAGGCGTTCACCACCGCGTCGGGGGTGGACTTGGGCGCCATCACGCCGTACCAGACGCCCGCCTGCAGGTCGAAGCCCTGCTCCTTGAACGTGGGGACGTCCACCATTTCGATGCGCGCGGGCGCGGTCACGCCGAGAATGCGCAGGGCGCCGGACTTATGGTGCGGGGCCGCTTCCGTGACGCCGGTCACGGTCGCTTCCACATGGCCGCCCAGCAGGGCCGCAATGGCGGGGTTGGCGCCCTTGAACGGCATATGGGTGAGCTTGATGCCGACCTTCTTCATCCAGCCTTCCGTCGTCACATGCTGGATATTGCCGGCGCCCGGGCTGCCGTAACGGATCTTGCCGGGGTTCTTCTTGGCGAAGTCGACGAATTCCTTGAGGTTCTTGATCGGGGAATCGGCCTTCACGGTGAGGGCGAGCGGAATATCGGTCATCTGCGCCACCGCCCGCAGGGAGGTGTAGTCATAGCCGACGTTGGAGGTGTAGGGAGCGATGGTGATGTTGCCGATGGAGGCGTTGAGCAGGGTATAGCCGTTGCCCTGCGCGCGCGCCACTTCCGCCGCGCCGATGGCGCCGCCGGCACCGGGTTTGTTCATAACGACCACGGGCTGCTTGAGGATGTTCCCCAGTTCCTCCGCATACGGACGCGCACTCAAGTCAGACGAGCCGCCGGCAGCATAAGGAACAATAAGGTTGATCGGCCTAATGGGGAAGTCTGCGGCCAAAGACTGACTGCCGTAACCCGCCAGCATTGCGAACACGACTCCACCGGCAAGCATCCGTCCAATGCTTTTGATAGATTTGATATTTTTCATCTTTCTTTTTCCTCCCCTGTGGGATTAGGGCCTGTTTACGCAGGTTATTTTTAAACTAACTCGAGCCAACGTACTCTCGTACGTCACCCGGAACAAGCCCCGGTGCGCCGTATAGAAAGCAAAGGCCGTGCCAACGAGTTTTCACAATTCTGCCAAATTATTTGTCATTATCCTTTTGTTTTTGTGGGAAAATTTATAGAAATTTCTTCCCCGTCCGGAGCAGAAACTGAACGCTGTCCATTTGTTCGTCCAACTTCTGAACAACCGTGGGTTCCATGCGGCCCGCACGCCTCGCCCCGGGGAGGCGCCGCGGCGGACGCCAAAGGCAACGCAACAGGGGCAGAACTCCGCCCCGGAATCCTGCCCCTTCACCCAATCCGCGCCAATCGGCGGTGGAATAGCCTTCTTACGAAATCCGCAGGACGACCTTCCCCTTGTTTTCGCCCCGCTGCAGGATGGCGTGCGCTTCCTCCGCCAGCGCGACCGGCAGGACCTTGTAGACGGACGGTTTGATCTTGCCGCTTTCCATCTTGGGCCACACGCGCTCGACGAGTTCTTTGAGAATCCGCACCTTCATTTCAATCGGGCGGTTGCGCAGCATGCTGCCGATGAGGCGGGTGCCGCCGGTCAGGAGCGGGCGCAGGCTGACCTCGGTGGTTTCCCCCGCGAGGGTGGAGATCAGAATCCACCGCCCGTTCCGCGCCATGTGGGGCAGGCATTTCCCCAGCATTTTGCCGCCGAGGCAGTCCATCGCCAGATTCACCGGATGCCCGGCTTCCTTTTCGGCGATGAACACCTCTTCGACGTCCTGTTTGGCGGAGTTGATCACCACATCCGCCCCGAGGTGGGCGATTTGCGCGGCGATCTCGTCGCTCAACACGGAGGTGATCACCCGCGCGCCGAACGCCTTCGCCAGCGGTATCGCCGCGCTGGCGAGGCCGCTCGCCCCCGCGGGGACGAAAACCGTCTGCCCCGCCTCAAGATCGCCCTCGACAAACAGGTTGAGGTACGAGGTGGCGAACGCCTCGGGCAAAGACGACGCCTCTTCCAGGGTCATGCCTTTGGGAACCGGCATCAGCATGTCGGTCCGCACCGAAACGTATTCGGCATATCCGCCGCCGCCGAGCAGGGCGCACACCTGGTCGCCGGCCTCCCAGCCGCTGCCCTGCGCGCCTGCACCCAAGCGCACGATCTTTCCCGCGACCTCCAGGCCCATCCATTCCGGGGATCCGGGCGGGGACGGGTATTTGCCTTCCCGCTGCAGAAGATCCGCGCGGTTCAGGGCGGCGGCGTGAATCTTCACCAGCGCCTCGCCGCTGCCGATCTCGGGATCGGGAACGTCGCTCCACACCAGATCCTTGTTCTGGTTCACCAACATCGCTTTCATCTTCCGCATGCCTCCACGTCTGTTTTCTTCGCGCGCAATGTGCTCACCATCGTATGGGGAGAATAAGCAGCAACTTTCATGCCGGTCCGCCGCCGCCTTTTTTCCACGGAATTCGCGCCGGTTCCCGGCCGTCCGGCGTTCGTGGGGCGCAACACGATGAAAATTCCGTTCACTTATTGAACGGCCGTTCTCAGCTGATCCCCAGAACCACCAGCCACACCGGAATGGTGATCGCCGCCGCCGCGGTGGAGACGGTGATGATGTCGCTGATGTAATCCCCCTCCATGCCCATGCCCTCGGCGAGAATGAAGGTGTTGATCGCGGTCGGCATGGCGCAGAGCAGCACCGCGGCGCGCGCGAGTTCCTCCTGCACCGGCCAGACGGTGAAACAGAGGAGCGCAATGGCGGGATGGACGAACAGCTTGATCAGCACGTCGGGCCAGGTGCGCCGCAGCGCGCCGCCCAGGTTCGAAAAGTCGATGCCGACCCCCAGCGAGATGAGCGCCAGGCCGACCGCCATCTTGCCGACCATATCCATGGAGATCAGCAGCGTGTCGTGCACGGGAATATCCAGCAGGGCGAACAGCAGACCGAGAATGCAGGAGGAGACCAGCGGGTTCTTGGCGAGGCGTCCCAGGGTCCGCACCGCCGCCTTCAGCGACAGGCCGCCGGAAAGGACCGCCTCACCCCACATCGTGGTCAGCAGGTTGTATCCGGGCAGCATCACCGCGATGTAGATCGAGGCCGCCGCCTGCCCGGGCTCCCCCATCGCCAGAAAAGCCGCGGGCAGCCCGAGATAGACGTTGTTGGCGCGGACCGCGGACATCGCGCACAGGGCGAGACGCCGCCGGTCCCCGGAGCGCCGCGCCCACGACACCGCGAGGGCGACGGCGGGCACCAGGAAAAACGGCAGATACGTCGCCAGGAGCATGTTCCAGCCCTTCGGCAGAACGTTCCCGGACAGATACATGCTGCGGAAGAGGAGGCAGGGGAGAACGACCCAGTAGAGCAGGCCCGTCATCCTTTCCTTGTCCTTGCCGCCGAGGAAGCCGCCGCGCTTGAGAGCGGCTCCGAGCAGGACGATCAGGACAAGCGGCGCGACAATTCTCAGGCCATTCCACATGGCGATGCCTCAAGCGGAGCAATCGGGGGGAAGAACCCCGGCATCCGCCCCCCGCCCTGCAGCGGGAGGCGGATGGGGGGACGGGGAAAGCGCGGAACCTCGGGGGCGATCCCGCGCCTTCGACCCGCCGCGGGCTTAGACGGTCATCGCGCCGCACGCCGGCGCGACGGTGAAGTCGAACTCCGTGATGCTGCGCAGTTCGTCCATGGCGATATCCGGCGCGATCTCCTCGAGCATGGGGCTGCCCCCGGCGAACGAGAAGACCGCGAATTCCGTCACCAGAACATCGACCTCCGCGAAGCCGGAGACCGGCAGCGTGCACTTCCTGAGCAGCCGCGACTTTCCCTTGAC
>JBFWJB010000056.1:0-11762 GCA_050253435.1 Rhodospirillaceae bacterium | reverse complement strand
CCAGAACCGCGGCCTGGAATTCGCCCTGCTGCTCACCCTGCCCGCCGCCGCGGGCGCGGCCAGCCTGGCGGCGCCGATCGTCGCCACCCTGTTCGATCGCGGCGCCTTCACCGCGCAGGACACCACCGCCACCAGCCTTGCGCTGGTCGCGTTTTCCTGCGGCCTGCCCGCCCACGTGCTGGTCAAGGTGCTGGTGCCCGGCTTCTTCGCCCGCGAGGATACCGTCACCCCGGTGCGCATCGCCGCGGTCTGCCTCGTTTCCAACGTCGTGCTCAACCTCGTCCTGATGGGACCGCTCGGCCACGTCGGCATCGCCACCGCCACCGCGGTTTCCGCCTGGCTCAACGCGGGCCTGCTCGCCTTCACCCTGCACCGCCGCGGCCATTTCCGCCTCGATGCGCGGATGAAACACCGCGCTCCGCGCATCGCCGCCGCCGCGCTCGGCATGGCCGCGCTGCTGGTCGCCGCGCAGGCCTCCGCCGCCACCACGCCGGAACTCGCCGCCCTGCCCGCTTGGGGCCGCCTCTGCCTGTGGATCGCCCTCGGCGGGGCCGTCTACGCCATCGCCGCGCAGGCCTCCGGCGCCGCCACCTTCTCCGAACTCCGCGCCGCCCTGCGGCGGGAGTAGAAGCAAAACTTTGCGAGGGGACGCGGTCCCCCCGCGCCCCCCATAACTTTGGTTTTTGCGCGGAGCGCCATAAGCCTGCGGCAGTTGCCCCAGACGCGTTGCCTGCCTCTTACGCGGCGAAAAACCAGGTTATGGGAGGTCCGGAGGGTCCGCGACCCTCCGGGAAGTTTTGGTTTTTCACCCTCTCGGAACGTGCGCATCCGGCATGCGGCATTATATGTGACCCGCGCCTTGACCCTGGGCGGTAAAATGGGGGATACCTCGAACGGGCCGCGCGGCGGCGTCTTGTGGTTTTCGTCCCTCAGGCAGAGTTCTTCTCAAATGAAACGGATTTTTTCGGGCATCCAGCCCTCGGGCAATCTTCATCTCGGCAACTATCTCGGCGCGATGAAGAACTGGGTCGATTTGCAGCACGACTACGAGTGCATCTTCTGCATGGTGGACATGCATGCGATCACCGTGTGGCAGGACCCGGCGGCCTTGCGCGCGCAGACGCGCGAGTTGGCGGCGGGGATGATCGCCGCGGGCATCGACCCGGAGAAGAACGTGCTGTTCGTGCAGAGCCAGGTTTCGGCGCATGCCGAGCTCGCCTGGGTGTTCAACTGCGTGGCGCGCATGGGCTGGCTCAACCGGATGACCCAGTTCAAGGAGAAGGCGGGCAAGAACCGGGAGAACGTTTCCGCCGGTCTGTTCGCCTATCCGTGCCTGATGGCGGCGGACATTCTGGTCTACAAGGCGACTCATGTGCCGGTGGGCGAGGATCAGAAGCAGCATCTGGAGTTCACCCGCGATGTCGCGCAGAAGTTCAACATCGACTTCGCGCGCGAGGTGTTCCCGCTGCCGGAACCCTTGATCTTCGGCGCGGCGACGCGCGTGATGTCTCTGCGCGACGGCGAAAAGAAGATGAGCAAGTCCGACCCGTCGGATTATTCCCGTATCAACATGAGCGACGATGCGGACGCCATCGCCTTGAAGATCCGCAAGGCCAAGACCGACCCCAATCCGCTGCCGGACTCGGTGGAGGGTTTGGAGGGCCGCCCCGAAGCGGCGAACCTTCTGGGCATTTACGCCGCGCTCACCGGCAAGAGCCTCGCGGACGCGGCGGCCGAGGTGGCGGGCATGCCGTTCGCCGACTTCAAGGGCAGGCTTGCCGATGCGGCGGTGGCGATGCTCGGGCCGATCAACGCCGAGATGGCGCGCCTGCGCAAGGACCCGGCCTATGTGGACGGAATCCTCAAGCGCGGCGGCGAAAAGGCCGCGGCCCTGGCCAAGCCGGTGCTCGACGAGGTTTACGAGACGGTGGGTTTTCTGCGACCCTAGGGGCGAAAGAAGAATAAATACAGGAACGGGAGGTTCCGCATGCCGAACTTCAAGGATTTCACCGGCCGCGTGCGCGACGCGTTTTCCGCCATGGGGGAGAAGGTCAGCCTGAAGGGCGGCATCGGCCGCCTCAACCGGGGGGCCGGGCCGTGGCGGGCGGTGAAGTGGGTGGTGGCGGTGGTGGCGGTGGCCGCCTTGCTCTACTACCCGATCGGCATGGCGGTGTTCCACAAGATCGACGACAACCCGGATTTCGGTCCGGGCGAGGTGGCCGCCGGGCAGTCCCGCGCCGTGGCCGTGGCCGCCGCGCTGATTCAGCGCGAGGTGGCGGACGGTCACTGGATTCCCAACGATCCCTTCTTCTTCCCCACCGCTGCGCTCGACAACATGCCGAACTTCCAGACCGGCATCGTCGCTGCGCTGTCGCGTTTCGCGGTGGAGCTGTCCGATCAGCTGGGGCGCACCCGCGGCTCCTCCCAGGTCGACCCCGACCTGGAGACGGCGGTGGGCCTGTTGAAGTATCCGGGCAACGTGTGGATTTTCAACTTCTCCACCTCGCTGATGCCCACCGCCTCCTCCGAGAGCCAGTACCTGGCGGCGCGCCGCGCGCTGGTGAGCTATAACGAGCGCCTGGGGGCGGGCAAGGCGGTGTTCGAGCGCCGCGCCGACAACCTCATCGCGACGCTGGAACGCATCGGCAACGACATGGGCTCCGCCTCGGCGCTTTTGGACCGGCGCATCGAGGAAGGCGGCGGGGTGATTTTCGACCGCACCTCCGACGACGTGTTCTATCAGACCAAGGGCCGGCTCTACGGCTATTATCTGGTCCTGCGCGAAATCGGGTACGACTTCGCCGCGGTGATCAAGGACAAGGAGCTGACCGCCGCCTGGGACCAGATGGTGGGGTCCTTCCGCCTCGCCGCGACGCTCGACCCGCTGGTGGTCTCCAACTGCGCGCCGGATGCGCAGCTCTGCCCCAGCCATCTTGCCGCGCAGGGGTTTTATTTGCTGCGGTCGCGTACCCAATTACAGGAAGTCGCCAACATCCTCTTGAAATAGGATAAGCCGCACGGCGAAACGCACCGATGATTCAGGTCTACCTGCCGATCGCCGAAATGTCCGTTGATGCCGCCGCCATCGTCGCGCTCGGCACGCTGGTGGGATTCATCGCCGGGCTGTTCGGCGTCGGCGGCGGCTTTCTGATGATGCCGATCCTGATCTTCCTCGGCGTGCCGCCCGCGGTGGCGGTGGGCTCCGGCACCAACCAGATCATCGCTTCCTCGATTTCCGGCGTGATCGCCCACTGGCGGCGCGGCAACGTCGATTTCAAGATGGGCGGGGTGCTGCTGGCGGGCGGCGTGGCCGGTTCCGGCATCGGCGTGCTGCTGTTCCGCCTGCTGCGCACCTCGGGGCAGATCGACGTGGCGATCCGCATGGCCTATGTCGTCTTCCTCGCCGCGATCGGCGGGCTGATGCTGGCCGAGACCGTGGTCTCGCTGATCCGCTCCCCCGGCGCGGGCGGCGGCAAGCCGCGCGGCACCGAGCGCTTCGCCTGGGCGGCGAAGCTGCCCTGGCCGATGCGCTTTCCCCGCTCCGGGCTCTACATGAGCATTCTGATGCCGCTCGGCGTGGGCTGCGTCGTCGGCGTGCTGATGGCGATTCTCGGCGTCGGCGGCTTCGTCATGGTGCCGGCGATGATCTACATTCTCGGCATGCCGACCCAGGTGGTGGTGGGAACGTCGCTGTTCCAGATCATCTTCCTCACCATGGTCACCACCTTCCTGCAGGCCAACCTCAACCACAACGTCGATATCATCCTCACCGCGCTTTTGATGCTGGGCGGCATCATGGGGGCGCAGTGGGGCGCGCGGGCGGGCGCGCGCCTGGGGGCGCGGCATTTGCGCATTCTGTTGGCGCTGCTGGTGCTGGGGGTATGCGTCGGCCTGGTGGACGAACTCGTCTCCACGCCGAAGGAGCCGTTCTCCGTGACCATCGTGAGGCCGTCATGACGCGGCCGCGCGCCCTCTTCGCCGCGCTGGCGCTGCTCTTCCTGGCCGGGGGCAGCGCCGATGCGGCGCGCCCGGTGGTGGCCGATCTCTCCAACCACCTGGTGGCGATCACCACCGGATTCTCCGGCACTCACGTGCTGGTGTTCGGCGCCACCGACGAGCGCAAGGGCGACATCGTGATGGTGGTGCGCGGTCCGCAGGAAACCCACGTGGTGCGCGAGAAGACCCGCCTCGCCGGGGTGTGGATGAACCGCACCGAGGCCTATTTCCAGCAGGTGCCCGCGTTCTATGCGGTGGCGGCGACGGCGCCCCTGGACAGCATCGTTCCCTCCGAGGTGCGCAAGCACCACCAGATCGGCGTGGAGGCCCTGGAGCTGCCCGCCACCGACTCCGACGGACGCGCCCTGCCCGCAGCACAGGCGCGGCGCTTCCGCGAGGCGCTGGTGCGGCTGAAAAGCAGGGCCGGGCTCTACCCGGGCGGACTCGGCAATGTGACGACGCTCGAAAACCGGCTTTTCCGCGCCGAGCTCGACCTTCCGGCGACCGTGCCGGTGGGATCCTACACGGTCGAAGTGTTTTTTGTGCAGGACGGCGGCGTGATCGGCGCAGAGATCACCCCGCTCTTCGTGTCCAAGACCGGCTTCAGCGCCGAAGTGTTTGATTTCGCCATGTATCACGCGGTGCAGTATGCCCTTGCGGCGATCGCCTTCGCGGCGCTTTCGGGCTGGGGAATCGCCCTGGTGTTCCGCCGCTGAAAACAAAAGTGACTTGACCCCCGGCCCGCCTCCTCATATTTCAAGCTCCCGGCAAGGAGGTCGGCGATGTTCATTCAGACCGAAACCACGCCCAATCCGGCGACCGTGAAATTTCTGCCCGGACGGGTGCTGACGGAAGGCGGACCCGTCGATTGCCCGACGCCGGAAGATGCCGCCGCCCGCTCGCCGCTGGCCGAGCGCCTGTTCCAGCTCGACGGCGTGACCGGCGTGCTGATCAACCGCGACGCCGTGGTGGTGAGCAAGGCGGAAGCCGCATCCTGGGACGTGTTGAAGCTGCAGGTGATGGGGCTCCTGGTGGAGCACCTGACGCTGGGGCATCGCGTTCTGTTCGAAACCGAGGCCGCGGCGGCCGGTGACGACGACGGCATCGGCGGGCGCATCCGCCGCCTGATCGAGACGCGCGTCCGCCCGGTGGTGGCCCGCGACGGCGGCGACATCGTGTTCGACCGCTTCGACGAAGGCATCGTCTACCTGCGCATGAAGGGCGCCTGCGCCGGCTGCCCGAGCGCGACGATCACGCTGAAGAACGGCGTGGAGGCGATGCTCAAGACCTACGTGCCGGAAGTCGTCGCGGTGCGGCAGGTCTCGTGACGGCATACGATTTGCTAACCATTTTTGTGCGTAACTGAACCGACCGGATCAACAGCAACGGAGACGAGATCATTGACCAGCACGACCTTCCCCGACGTTAGCGCGCGCCCGCGCGTTGCTCTGTCTTTCGCGGCGGCTGCCGTCGCGCTGGGCCTGGGCACGCTCGCCGTGGTCGCGCCGCCCGCGCCGCAGGCGAAACTGGCCGTGATCGAGAACGTGCGCGAAGTCCACACCGCCAAGACCGTGGCGCCCAAGGTGGTGCCGGAGGAATCCCTTGCGCTGGCCGCCCGCTTCGATGCCGAAGGCTACGACTGGGACGCGGTGCTCGCCGGAAACCAGGAGGTGCCTTCCCTGGTGCTGAAGAGCCTGCCCAAGGACCTCGTGCACCTGCAGAACGTCGATTTAAAAAAGAGCCTGTTCTTCCGCACCCTGCTGCCGTTGGCGCTGCAGATCAATGCCGATATCGAGGCGGACCGCAAGCATCTGCTCGCCCTCAAGGCGAAGAAGTCGGCGGGCGAACCCTTCTCGGCCCGCGATTCCCGCTGGCTTGCCGACCTCGCCCGCGCCTACAAGACCGAGCCTGCGAACCTCGAGGAGCTGCTGCTGCGCGTCGACGGCGTGCCGCCGTCGCTGATGCTCGCCCAGGCGGCGGAGGAAAGCGGCTGGGGAACCTCCCGCTTCGTGCGCGAGGGCAACGCCCTGTTCGGCCAGTGGACCTGGTCCGACGGCCATAACGGCATCGTCCCCGCCGACCGCGACGAGGGCGAAACCCACAAGATCCGCGCCTTCGCCAGCGTCAAGGGCGCCATCGCCGCCTACGTGCGCAACCTCAATACCCACGCGGCGTACGAACGCTTCCGCCTGCAGCGCGCGCTCGGCGCCTCGGGCTACGATCTCACCGCGACGCTGGATAAATATTCCGAACGCGGCGTCAAATATGTGGACACCCTGCGCTCGATCATGCAGGCCAACAACCTCGCCTCCCTCGACCAGGCCCGCCTGTCGAAGGAAGTCCTGGTGGTGCGGCGGTAAAACCAAAACTTCACGGGGAGACTCGGTCTCCCCGCACCCCTCATAACTTGCTTTTGCCGCGAAGCGGCGATCAACCCCTGCTGCATCGGGCAGGGCTTATGGCGCTGCGCGCGAAAACCAAAAGTTATGGGGTGCGCGAGGGGACCGAGTCCCCCCGCAGCGTTTTTAATGTTCCCTTTTTGTTCTTGCCGTCCTCCGGCTTTCGCGCCATGCTTTCCGGCATGGAGCACATTCCGTTCAAGGCGCAGCCGCACATTGCGGCCTCCCGGAAGCGTGGCGCGGGGCTGAACCGCGCGGGCCGCTACGAATCGCGCGCGAGCGAGGTGGTGGACGACGGCTGGGAGTCGTGGAACGACCCGAACCTGCCGCCGCTCGCCACCACGGTGCAGGAGGATGCGGCCCGCAGCGTCATCGCCCGCAACGACAGCCCGGACATCGCCTTCGACCGCTCCCTGAACGCCTATCGCGGCTGCGAGCACGGCTGCATCTATTGCTATGCCAGGCCCTCCCACAACTGGCTCGGGCTTTCCTCCGGTTTGGATTTCGAGACCCGGCTGTTCGCCAAATCCCGCGCCCCCGAACTGCTGGAGGCGGAGCTCTGCCGCGCCGCCTACCGCAAGAAGCCGCTGCAGCCGCTGGCCATGGGCACCAACACCGACCCCTACCAGCCGGTGGAGCGCCGCCTGCGCCTCACCCGCCGCGTGCTCGAGGTGCTGCGCGACTTCAACCACCCCTTCACCATCACCACCAAGTCGGCCATGGTGGTGCGCGACATCGACATCCTCGCCCCCCTGGCGGCCAAGGGGCTCGCCGCCGTGGCGATCTCCCTCACCACGCTGGAGCGCGATCTGGCGCGGGCGATGGAGCCCCGCGCCACGCCCCCGGCAGGCAGGCTGGAGGCGATGCGCGCCCTCTCCGCTGCCGGAATTCCCGTTACCGTAATGTCCGCGCCGATGATCCCGGCGCTCAACGACCACGAGATGGAGGATATCCTCGCCGCGGCGCGCGAGGCGGGGGCGGGCAGCGCGGGCTACACCCTTCTCCACCTGCCCTACGACCTCAAGGAACTGTTTTCCGACTGGCTCGCCACCCACGCGCCGGACCGCGCGGAACACGTGCTTTCCCTCATCCGCCAGACCCACCAGGGCTGCCTCAACGATGCGCGCTTCGGCTTCCGCATGCGCGGCACCGGGCCGATCGCCGATCTCCTCCACCTGCGCTTCGCCAACGCCTGCAAACGCCTCGGCCTGAATAAACCTCGGCCGAACCTGCGCACCGACCTCTTCCGTCCCCCTCCGCGCCGGGGAGAGCAGTTTAAACTGGCGCTTTGAGGGCAGAGCAAGTACGGAAGTGCCTGTCCGGCGCTCGCCGAAGTCACGGACTTCCGGCAAGCGTGACGCCCGTCGTTGAGCCGGGGTGCGGAACTATATACGTTCGGAAAACAAGGCCAGCTTTTTCTCGATAGAAGAGTCCGTGACGCTTATCTTTCCTGGATTAATTGTATCGGGCGGCGCGCTGGGCCTGGCAATTCTGGCTTGGCACGCCCGGCGCCGTCCCGACTTCCCCGGACGCAGGGAATTCGTCCGCGCCATGCTCGCCGCCTCCTGGTGGTCGGCGGCGGCGGCGGGGGAGAACTTCGCCCTGGCGCCCGCGGACAAGGTGTTCTGGGCGGAAATGGCCTGGCCGGGCATCATCGCCGCCCCGATGTTCTGGATGATGTTCGTCTGGACCTACTGCCGGGGCGAAAAGGAACTCCGCACGCCCCTGGTCCGCGTGCTGACCTGGGTGCTGCCCCTGGCGGCGTGGGCGCTGGCCCTCAGCAACGACCTGCATCACCAGATCTACCGGGCGGCGACGCCGATGGGCCCCGGCCCCGGCGCGCCGATTCTTTACGATCACGGCCCGCTGTTCTTCGCCATCGTCTTCGTCGTCTACGTCTGCATGCTGGTCAGCCTGACGGTGGTCGTGGTGGCGGCGCAATGGGCGCAGCCCATCCACCGGTGGCACTACGCCGGTTTTCTCGCGGCGGTGATGGTTCCCTGCGTGGGCAACGTCGGCTATGTCTCCGGGGTGTTCTATCTGTTCGGCTTCGACCCCACGCCGTTCTGTTTTCTGATTTCGGGCGGGGTGTTCTTCTGGCTGGTCGAACGGCGGCAGCTGTTCTCGCTTCTGCCGATCGCGCTGCGTCCGCTGCTCGACGGCCTGCCCGACGCGGTGCTGGTGCTCGACGAAGACGGCACGGTGGTGGAAGCCAATGCCGCCGCCCGATCGTTGGGCGCGCCCGCCCCCCAGGTCGGACGCCCCCTGCCCGACGCCATGGCCGCAGCCCTGCGCCCGCTGCTCGACCGCACCGATCCGGGCGAAGTGCGCGAAATCCACCTCGGCCCGGATGGGGAACGCTGCCACGAGGGGCGCATCCGCCCGCTCGACCGCCGCATCGGCCGGATGATCGTGCTGAGCGACGTCACCCACCGCAAGGCGGTCGAGCAACGCCTGACCGAACAGCTCCACGCCAACATGGAGCTGCAGGAGCAATTGCGCGAACAGGCCAACCGCGACCTGCTGACCGGCCTCTACAACCGCTATTTCCTCGAAGAAGTGCGCGACCCCCTGCTGGCCGTCGCCCGGCCGGGGATGGAATCGCTGGTGGTGGCGATGGTCGATCTCGACCACTTCAAGAAACTCAACGACACCTGGGGCCACCTGATGGGCGACGCCGTGCTGCGCGCCACCGCCCATTTTCTGGAATCCCAGGTCCGCCAGGACGACCTGATCATCCGCGTCGGCGGCGAGGAGATCCTGATCCTGCTGCCGAACACCACCATCCGGCAGGCCGAGGCGGCGGTGGAGCGCTGGCGCGCCGCCTACTGCGCCCAGCCGATGGTGCTGCGCGGCCAGTCGGTCGCGGTCAGCTTCTCGGCAGGCATCGCCGCCTATCCCGAGGACGCCGCCTCGTGGGATATGCTGCTCTCCCGCGCCGACCAGGCGCTCTATCAGGCGAAAAAGGCCGGGCGCAATTGCGTGCGCCTGTGGCGGGGCGATCAGCCGCAGGCCGGGCAGTCGTCCTGAAACTCCGCCGGGTCGATGGCGCCGACCACCAGGAGGCTGGCCCGCGCCTCCGCCGTGACCGTGCCGTCGGGCAGCGCGATGCTGCCCGCCATCTCGATCAGCTTGCCGCGCTCCTTCACCACCCAGCCGCTGACGGTGAGGGGCTGCCCCACCGGCGTGGGATGGCGATAGCGCGTCTCCATGCGTGCGGTCACCACCTTGAGGCCGTGCTTGCAGTGCACCCGGCCCATCACCTCGTCCAATACCGTGCCGATGATGCCGCCGTGCAAGGCCCCCTCGTAACTCTGATGCTCCGGCCCCGGCGTGAAAATCGAAACGTACCGCCCGTCCCGCTCGCAGAATGTCAGCTTCAACCCGATGGGATTGGCCTTGCCGCAGGCAAAACAATAATCGTTCCGCGCTTCCTCTCCAGACACGATCCACCGCCTCTCCGGTTATGACTCCCCTGGCCGAAACTGGCGCTCCGGGCGGGAAAAAGGAAGGGAAAAAGCAGAAAAACTTCGCGGAGGGTCGCGGACCCTCCGCACCTCCCATAACTCAGATTCTCAATGCGACACGGCTAGCAACCCCTGCTGCATCAGCAATGGGCTTATAGCGCTTCGCGCAAAAATAAAGAGGAATGGCGAGTTTGGGCCGGAAGGAGACGTGCGGCTAGGGAGCATGGGGCAATCTAATCGCGACATATACTCAACGTCTACGTGGACGTAACTTTCCATGGCAGATCAGTCTGTGCTGAAAAATTATCAAGCTTCCCAAATTCAGGCGTCGCTACGTTCAAGGACTAATTCCCATAGCGCCTTTGGTTTGAGGTACTTGTAGCTGACAAAGTGTTCCAGGGAGATTCGTTTCCAGCCATCCGAAAATAGTAAATTGATGGATGGTTCGTCGAAAAAGCGCTTGGTCGCGCCGTTCACGAGGAAAAAGTTTGGCTCGACTTCTGGGTAGCCGCTTGCGCCGAAATTGTGATCTTGAGTGGAGTTGAGGCGACACAGAAAGACCCCGCCAGGGCGCAAGGTGGAACGAATTCGTTGTACGAGGGCTTGGGTCTCGGACCAGGAGAAGTAATGTAGAGATAAGCTTGCGACGATGACGCCTAACTCTCGCGCCTGAGCGGGGAACTCCTCGCGTATGTCCCGACATTCGACACAGGCAGATGGGACCCGCGCCTTGGTGACAGCCACTGAGACACGCGACAGATCGAAAGCATGAACGCGCAGTCCTGCGCGAGCGAGGACGGCGGTATCGTCACCATGACCGCATCCGATCTCAAGCAGGAGGTCCGAGCCTGCGCGTTCGCGCAACAGAGGAAGCCAGCGAGTGAGCCAGGGGTCGGTGAGCATGGTTTTTGAGACGCTTAACGAGGGGGCTGAACAGCCTACGGAAGCTCGCATCATGCTGCGAATTATGTTGCCTGCAAAGAGTGAATAGTCCCCAGAATGGTAGACGCCTTGTCCCCTAAATTTGAGGAGAGGGGAATATGTCGGCTTACGGGAGCGCCGTATGTCCACGCTAACGACCGCCATGGGCGCAAAGCGGACATGACTCGTTGTTTTTGCGTGGAGCGCGATAAGCCCGATGCCTGATGCAGCAGGGGTTGATTGCCGCTTCGCGGCGAAAAGCAAGTTATGGGGGGTGTGGGGGGCCTGAGGTCCCCCACGAAGTTTTTTAATCCTAGCACAGCGTTTCGCGGGCGAGGTGGGCGGCTTCGGAGAGCCAGGTGGCGCGCTGTTCGGGGGTGCTGATGATCACCGGGTCGAAGTTGCGGCGTTCGGCGGGGATGCCGAGCGCGCCCCAGACGCAGCGTTTCCAATAGTTGTCCAGCGGGTCGCCGTAGAGGGCCTGTTCCGCCGCCTGGGGGGTATTGGAGGTGGTGAAGACCAGGGCTTTTTGGGTGTTGAGCAGGGAGATCATGACGCCTTCTCCCTTTTCGTTCGCGCCGAAGCGGTAGGCGTCTCCGACGCGGAGCACGCGGTCGAGCCAGCCCTTGAGGATGGCCGGGGCCTGTCCCCACCAGTTGGGGTGGACGACCACCACCGCGTCGGCGGCTTTCAGGCGTGCGATTTCGGCGGCGATGCGCGGCGGCAGTTGGCAGTCGCGGTTCAGTTCGTCGGCGGTGAACAGCGGGTCGAAGCCTTCGGCGTAGAGGTCGCACGTATCGACGGTGTGGCCTTCCGCCGCGAGGGCCGCGCCGACGGCGTCGGCGATGGCGTGGTTGAAGCTGCCGGGGCGGGGGTGGGCGAGAACGATGAGCGTGCGCATGGAGGCTGGTCCTGGTGAGAAGCGGGAGGGTAGGTCTTTCCCGGTTACCACTTGCGCTGCCGTGCGTCCAGGCCGGGA
>JBFWJB010000055.1:0-11798 GCA_050253435.1 Rhodospirillaceae bacterium | reverse complement strand
GGTCCCGGCAGATTCTGCCGGGGTGCGGGCGGCAGGAGATGCCGCCCGCGATCCGATGGATCAGATGCAGTACTGCTTCAAGGGTTCGAAGCCGTTGAAGTTGATCGAGGCATAGGAGGTGGTGTAGGCGCCGGTCGAATGGATCTCGATCTTGTCGCCCGCCTGCAGGTTGACCGGCAGGCAGTAGTTGGACTTGTCGTAGATGATGTCCACGGAGTCGCAGGTCGGCCCGGCAAGCACCACCGGGGCCGTCTCCTCCCCGTCGCGCGAGGTGGTGAGGCGGTAGCGGATCGCCTCGTCCATGGTCTCGGCAAGGCCGTTGAAGCGGCCGACGTCGAGGTACACCCAGCGGCGCTCGTCGTCGTAGGACTTGCGGGAGACCAGCACCACCTCGGCCTGGAGAACGCCGGAATCGCCCACCAGCGAGCGGCCGGGCTCCACCATCAGGGCCGGAATGCGGTTGCCGAAGTGCTTGGTGATCGCGTGCATCACCGCGTTGGCGTAGGCCGGCAGGGCCTCCACCTCATCCTGGTAGTGCGCCGGGAAGCCGCCGCCCAGGTTCACCGCCTTGAGCTCGATGCCGCGCTCCTGCAGGGTGGTGAACAGCATCGCCACCTTGGCGAGCGCCACGTCCCACTGGTCGAGAGCGGTCTGCTGCGAACCGACGTGGAAGGACACGCCGTAGGGGTCGAGCCCCATGTCGCGCGCCTCGGTGAGCAGGTCGGCGGCCATCTCCACGGCGCAGCCGAACTTGCGCGACAGAGGCCACTGCGCGCCGGTGTTCTCTACCAGAATGCGGCAGTAGACGCGGCTGCCCGGTGCGGCGCGGCCGATCTTGTGCAGCTCCTCCTGGGAGTCGATGGCGAACAGGCGAACACCCCTCCCGAAGGCTTCCGCGATATCGCGTTCCTTCTTGATGGTGTTGCCGAAGGAAATGTTCTCCGCCATCGCCCCGTTGGAAAGGCAGAGATCGATTTCCGGCAGGCTCGCGGTGTCGAAGGACGAGCCTTCGGCGGCCAGCATGCGCACCACGTCCGGCGCGGGGTTGGCCTTCACCGCATAAAAGACCTGCGCAAGGGGCAAGTGTTCGCGCAGGCTACGGTAATTTTCACGAATGATTTCCAGGTCGACCACCAGGCAGGGGGTGGGCGGGCGCTGTTGCTCCAGGAAGCGTCGGATACGTTCGGACATCGTTTCAAGTCCCCCAAAGGGAAGGACCAGGCCGGATCACACGATCACAAAAGGCGCAGGTCATGAGTTGCAGCCCCACGGCACACCCGAAGGCGAAGAACGCCGACGGAAACACCGTGACTTCAACCGAAGCAAGACTGGAAGCGGAAGATGAATTTGACGATGCCGGGCACGCGAGAAATCACCGACCCTCGGTATCTCAGTGCACCGCCCAGTGGCCGAACACCACGCGGGAGCGCACTCTGCCTTGACGTACAATACGCAATACGGCGGTCAAAATTCAGTTCCACCCCGGACTTGCATCCGGTCACGTGTCGTGCGTCGTTGCGTAGCCACCAAGGGTCAGAGGCACGTGCGCAAGGAGCGCCTGTATAACGCCGGAGCCCCCCCTCGTAAAGTAAAAAAGCAAATAAAAAATGCGGTCCGGATATGTCCGGACCGCATGGCTTTTCGCCTTGATTCTCAAGGGGCTCAGATCAGCCCCGCGAGAGGAGACGAGGGATCGGCATAGAGTTTCTTCGGCATCCGTCCGGCGAGATAGGCGAGACGCCCCGCCTCCACCGCAAGGCGCATGGCGTGCGCCATTTTGATCGGGTCCCTGGCGGCGGCGATGGCGGTGTTCATCAGCACGCCGTCGCAGCCGAGCTCCATCGCCTCCGCCGCGTCGGAGGCGGTGCCCACGCCCGCGTCCACCAGCACCGGCACCTTCGCCTCCTCGACGATGAGGCGGATATTGACCGGGTTCTGGATGCCGAGTCCGGAGCCGATCGGCGCGGCGAGCGGCATCACCGCGGCGCAGCCCATCTCTTCCAGGCGCTTCGCATAGATCGGGTCGTCGCTGCAGTAGACCATCACCTGGAAACCCTCCTTAAGCAGGGTTTCCGCGGCCTTCACCGTCTCCACCATGTTGGGATAGAGGGTCTTCTGGTCGCCCAGAACCTCGAGCTTGACCAGGTCCCAGCCGCCCGCCTCGCGCGCCAGGCGCAGGGTGCGCACCGCGTCCTCGGCGGTGAAGCAGCCCGCGGTGTTGGGCAGGTAGGTGTAGGTCTTGGGGTCGACGTAATCCATCAGCATCGGCTGCTTCGGGTCGCTGATGTTGACCCGGCGCACCGCGACGGTGACGATCTCCGCGCCGGAGGCTTTGAGCGCCGCCGCGGTCTCCGGAAAGTCCTTGTACTTGCCGGTGCCAACCAGCAGCCGGGACGAAAAGGTGCGCCCCGCAATCACCAACCGATCTTCAGTCACTTTCGTTCCCCCCGCGGCTCCCGCCGCCGATGAAATGCACGATCTCGAAACGGTCGCCGTCTTCGACCGGGGTCGTCTCATAGGCCGACTTCGGCACGATTTCGAGATTCCTTTCCACCGCGACCTTGCGCGCCGCGATGTCGAGCTCCCGCAACAGCCCCGCAACCGACAGCCCTTCGGGCACGGCTCGAAGCTCGCCGTTCAAGGTGATCTGCATTGCGTCTCCGGTGTTGCTTTTCGATTTGAAGATGCCAGAGTATGGGACCGAGCGGCCTCGGATGCAACCGAACCGCGCCAACCTCGGAGGACGGCCCCGTGCCCGGCAAACGCATTCTCGTCCTGAACGGCCCCAACCTCAATATGCTGGGCGTGCGCGAACCTGCCGTCTATGGCCGCGACACCCTGGCCGACATCGAGGCCGCCTGCCGCAAGGCCGCGACGGCGCGCGGCTGGAGCCTGGAATTCCGCCAGTCCAACCACGAGGGCGATCTGGTCGGCTGGATTCAGGAGGCGCGGGCCGAGGCCGACGCGCTGATCATCAATCCCGCCGCATTCACCCATACCTCGGTGGCCATCCTCGACGCGCTCCTCCTCCTCGACATCCCGGTGATCGAGGTGCACCTCTCCAACATCCACAAGCGCGAGGAATTCCGCCACCACTCCTACGTCTCGCGCGCCGCGATGGGGGTGATCGCCGGTTTCGGCGCGAAGGGCTACCTGCTCGCGCTCGCCGCGCTGGAGGACTAGAAACAAAAACTCTCCGGAGGGTCGCGGACCCTCCGGGCCTCCCATAACTCGGTTTTTGCGCAAAGCGCGATAGAACCATCACGCGGCGTGACGATCGATAGCCGCTTCGCGGCGAAAAAGTCATGGGGTCTGGGGCCCAAGGCCCCAGCGGAGTCCAGGGGCGGCGCCCCTGATCTGGTTGTGGAAGAGGCCGCGATGCGCCCGCTGACGCCGGAAATGCTGCTCTCCGCCTACTGCCAGGGGGCGTTCCCGATGGGGCGGGACCGCGACGACCCGGACCTCGTCTGGCTGTCGCCGGAGATGCGCGGCGTGCTGCCGCTATCCGGACTGCACGTTTCCCGCTCGCTGAAAAAGACCCTGCGCAAGCCACCGTTCGATGTCACCGCCGACACCGATTTTGCCGGCGTCGTCGCCGCCTGCGCCGCGCCTGCGCCGGGGCGGGAGAACACCTGGATCACCCCGCGCATCGCCGATCTCTACACCCGCCTGCACGAAATGGGCTTCGCCCATGCCATCGAGTGCCGCAGAGAGGGAGAGCTGGTGGGCGGCCTCTACGGCATTTCCATCGGCGCGGCATTCTTCGGCGAGAGCATGTTCTCGCGCCGCACCGACGCCTCGAAGGTGGCCCTGGTGCACCTTGCCGCGCGGCTGCGCGCCGGGGGATACACGCTTTTGGACACCCAGTTCATCACGCCGCACCTCTCCACCTTCGGCGCGGTGGAAATCCCCCGCTCGCTCTACCTGCGCCGCCTCGCGCTCGCCATCCGGGGCGAGGCGGATTTCCACCCCCCGCCGCACAAGATCGCTGCGGAGCTGGCGCTGTTGCGCGGCGCGTAGGGTCTATTCCGCCGGAAGACCGCGCGGCGGCGCGAGCAGCAGGCGCGGCTGCGGCTTCGGCGCGATGACGCGGCGCTTCAGCCACGACCACCAGCCGGTGACGATCAGTGCGGAAAGCCCAAGCGCCGCCGCCAGGTTGAGCGCGCCGGACCACGCGCCCGCCCAGGTGCCCTCGTGCAGTTCGGAGACCAGTCCCTTGCCGCCGGTCATCGGCGCGACGCCCGCATCGCTCACCATGTAGGCGGTAGGGCCTTCGGCGTTCTGCAGCGTCACCAGGACCGAGCCGCCCTTGAACCGCCGCGCCGAGACGAAGGCGTCGCGCAGGCGCCCCTGCCCGGCCTCCTCCACCGCCTGCACCAGGGGCACCGCGTGCTGCGGCCGCGGCAACGGCAACTCGGCGCGCCCCACGTGCAGGGTCATCAGCACCGCGGTCACCGGCGTCAGCAGCAGAAGCGGCAAGGCCACCCAGCCGAAAAGAACATGCACGCCGCGCACCGTGCCGCGCAGCCGCGGCCGCGCCAACAGCGGCGCAATCAGCAGCAGACCGGCCATCACCCAGGCGGCGATCTCCACCAACAGCCTGGAATCGCTCAACAGGCCGACGTGCAGCGATTTGGCGAAGGCGAACACGTCGAACGGCATCTCGCCGATGCGTTCGCCGGTGAGAATGGAATAGACGCCCGCATCCTCCGACTGCGGCACGGTCACGGCGAGGCCGTGGCCGCCGAGCGCGCCGGAAACCGCGGTGGCCCGCCCCTCCGGGTCGATCTGCGCCAGCACCTGCGCCACCGCGTGCGCAGTGGCGGCGGCGGGCGGCTCCGGCGGCAGCATCGGCTTGACCGCCAGCACCGCGCCGGAGAGCAGGATGGCAAGAAAAATCGGCGTGAACGCCAGGGCAAGCCAGCGGTGCGCGGGAATCAGAATGCGCTTGAGGGATGGCGACAGCATCTTCGGCCTCCGGGAAAGTTCCAGGACGGTTCCCAGAGTCGGCCCGAGGTGTCGCCAAAGTTTGCCGCCCACCCCGCAAAAATGTAACGAATTGTCGCGCCGGTCAGAAGTCCAGGTCGTCGGCGAAGCGGGCGCGTTCCTGGATGAAGCGGAAGCGCAGCTCCGGCTTGCGGCCCATCAGGTCTTCCACCAGGCGGGCGGTGTCGCGCGCCTCCTCCGCCCCGTCGCCGGTGCGCGCCGAGGGCACCACGACGCGCAGCAGGGTGCGCTTGTCCGGGTCCATGGTGGTTTCCTTGAGCTGCACCGGCGGCATCTCGCCCAGGCCCTTGAAGCGGCTGATCTCCACCTTCGAGCGCCCGGCGAACAGGGTCTTCATCAGCTCCTCGCGGTGCGCGTCGTCGCGGGCGTAGGCGGTGATCGTGCCCGCGCTCATGCGGTAGAGCGGCGGCATCGCGAGATAGAGGTGGCCGTTCTCGATCAGCTTCGGCATCTCTCGGTAGAAGAAGGTCATCAGGAGAGAGGCGATGTGCGCGCCGTCCACGTCCGCATCGGTCATGATGATGACCTTCTCGTAGCGCAGACCCTCGCCGTTGTAGCGGTCGCGCACGCCGCAGCCCAGGGCCTCGATCATATCCTTGAGTTCCTGGTTGGCGTTGAGCTTGTCCAGGCTGGCCGAGGCGACGTTGAGAATTTTGCCGCGCAGCGGCAGGATCGCCTGGCTCTCGCGGCGGCGCGCCTGCTTGGCGGAGCCGCCCGCGGAATCGCCCTCGACCAGGAAGATCTCCGAACCCTCGGCCACCGCGCGGGTGCAATCGGCAAGCTTGCCGGGCAGGCGCAGCCGCTTGGTCGGCGACTTGCGGGAAAGCTCCTTCGCCTGCCTGCGGCGCTGGCGCTCCTCCGCGCGGTCGAGCACCGCGGCGAGCAGGCGGTTGGCCACCTCCGGGTCGGCGGTGAGCCAGTGGTCGAAGTGGTCCTTCACCGCCTGGTCCACCAACCGTGTCGCCTCCACCGAGGCGAGACGCTCCTTGGTCTGGCCCTGGAACTGCGGGTCGCGGATGAACACCGAAAGCAGAATGCACGCGCCGGTGAATACGTCCTCGCCGTTGAGCTTGTCCGCCTTGCGGTTGCCGATCATCTCGGCATAGCTCTTCAAGCCGCGCACCACGACGTTGCGGAAGCCGTTTTCGTGGGTGCCGCCTTCGGTGGTGGGAATGGTGTTGCAATAGCTGGAGCAGAAACCGTCGTCCTGGTCGTCCGGCCACAGCGCCGCCCACTCCACCGTGCCCATGCCGTCGGCGAGCTGCGCGGTGCCTGCGAAGGGCTGCGGCGTCAGGCGGGCGCGGTCGCTGGTCACGTCCTCGAGGAAATCGGCGAGGCCGTTGGGGAAATGCAGGGTGGCGGTGGCGGGCGTGGGGTCGCCCTCGGCGATCAGCTCCGGCGCGCACGACCAGCGCACCGAGACGCCGCGGTAAAGGTACGCCTTGGCCCGCGTCATGCGGTAGAGCGTGGACGGGCGGAAGCGCGCCCGCGCGCCGAATATCTGTCCATCCGGGGTGAAGGTCACGGTGGTGCCGCGGCGGTTCTGCACCGCGCCGCAGTCTTCCAACGGGCCCGTCGCCACGCCGCGCGCGAAGCTCTGGGTGTAGAGGCGGCGGTTGCGCGCCACCTCCACCACCATGGCGGAGGACAGCGCGTTGACCACCGAAATGCCGACGCCGTGCAGGCCGCCCGCCACCTTGTAGGCGCCGCTGCCGAACTTGCCGCCGGAATGCAGGGTGGTGAGAATCACCTCCAGCGCCGACTTGTCGGGGAACTTCGGGTGCGGGTCCACCGGAATGCCGCGGCCGTTGTCGCGCACCGTCACCGCGCCGTCGGCCCCCAGCTCCACGTCGATCACCGAGGCGTGGCCCGCCACCGCTTCGTCCATCGCGTTGTCGAGAATTTCCGCCGCCAGATGATGCAGCGCGCGCTCGTCGGTGCCGCCGATATACATGCCGGGGCGCCGCCGCACCGGCTCCAACCCCTCCAGAACCTCGATGTCCTTGGCGGTGTAGGATTCGGTCTTCGCGGGCGACAAATCCTGGAACAGATCGGTCATCTGCGTACTCACTCTCGACTGACGAAACTATCCATGGGGGCATGCGCCACCCCGACCCACAAAACCCTGGGGCCTGCGCGTACTCTACCCGCAGACTGCGGTCTTGTCCACCAAGCCGGAGCACCGCGCCGTTTCAGCGTTCGCGCGCGGTGTAGTCGTCGCCGCCAAGCTCGCGGAAGAACCGGCCGATGGGGGTGTAGGTACCGAAACGTTCGTTCAACGCACCGAACGACAGGGCATACAGGATCTCGCTGTTCCAGTAGCTCGGGAAGCCCCTGGTGACGATCGCCCGCCCTTTCACCATGCCGTATTTCGCGATTTTGCCGCAATCAAGCAGACTCTTGCCTCTCTCATCGAAAGGAACGATACGTTCGAGGTCTCTCGCCATATACCCGGAAAGTTGCATCATCGTCGGCTCGGCAAACAGCCAGTAGGAGGTTTCCACGGCAATGCCGCCGTCGTCGATGCGGAGGTGGCCGACGTATCCCGGCGGGTGCAGGTGTTTCTCGTCCTCCCGAACGCCGACCTCCCTCTCATTGTATTTGAGGAAAAGCCTCTGAACCTCCGGCGTGAAGGGGCCGATGAGCTGGTAGTACCACTCCCCTCCCCAGCACGTCAGGTGGAAGCGCGTCCAGGTGTGGCGGATCCACCAGTTGAAGT
This sequence comes from Rhodospirillaceae bacterium, assembly GCA_050253435.1. GTDB lineage: Bacteria > Pseudomonadota > Alphaproteobacteria > Rhodospirillales > Rhodospirillaceae > Oleispirillum. The sequence continues at coordinate 4,072 of JBFWJB010000055.1, read as the reverse complement.
ATCCGAGCGCGCCGAGCCCCGCGACCGCCAGCACGGCAATCGCAAGCAGGGTTCTCTTCCAGTGACGCAGGAGACTCATTGCGGCGCATCCTTCCAATCGAAGGAAGAATCGACGATGTTGTCCTGATCGTCGAGAGTCAACGTGCCCGTGACCTCCCTGGCCCAGGGCTCGCTTTGGATTACGAACGGCGTCGCGCCCCCGGCCTGTTCGAGGTCGGTAACGTTTCCCCGCGTCAGGGCGGGGTCGCCGCCGAGGATGCCCTGCGGCAACCATCCGTCCTTGGGCTGCGAGCCACCCTTGCCCTCCCCCTTACCGAAGTCATAATTGTCGTGCGCCTGCATGGAGACGGTGCCGGTCACGGTCACCACGTTCCCCTCGCGGACCATGTCCAGGTTGCCGGTTCCCTTCACCGTGACGTCGCCGAGGGTGTTGTACTGGTCGCTCATGAAGTCGTCCGGGTTCGCCCCCTTCACGCTGTTCCATTCCATGTTCCGGACGGCGCGTCCCTCCTGCCCGGTTTTCAGCCAATCGGCGTTCTTGCCGTAGGTTTTGTCATCTTTACTTGCTCCCGATCCGGAGAGAATCCAATTTTCGAAGTGCGCCTGTACCCCCGCCTCCCCCTTCCGCACGCCGCCGTATTGCCGCGCCCAATCGGCGCCGACGGTCTTGGGGCTGCCGTCGCCGTAGAGGTAGTGCCCCATCATATCCGAGGACACGTCGTATCCTGCGGCCTTGCCCGACTGGCGCACGCCTTCCAAGGTTTCGTGGGTGCCCCGGAGGTCGGGCGGCAGGGCTTGGTTGATGCGGTCGAAGCGATCCTTTTCCTCACCCCGCTGCCTTCTGGCATCGCCATAGGCGCTCTCGGTTTGCCGCATCAGATGATCCGGAATACTGCGGACCGCATCGCCGATGTCGCTCTCGTTGTTGAGAACCTTCAACCCTTGAGATTCGGTCCGGCGATTCTCAAGCCGGTCCTCGCCTCGGGCCGGAAGCCATGATTCCGTCTGCTGCGGCACGCTGTTCTGCTGCGCCTCCAGAACCTTTGCAGAAGAAGCCTGCATGGTGTCGCCGCCGTTTCCCATGGGTTCCGTGGCGGATCGGAAGAGGGCGTTTTCACCCCATTTTATGCTTGGCGACGTATCCTCCCAAAAGTCAGTGCCTCCCAGGTTAGGCATCGGAACCGCCGTGGACGGCAGGTTCCACTCGATCCCGGGATCGACGTTCTTGCCATCGCTTGGAATCGAGAACCCCGGATCGACATCTTTCTCTTCGTCGGGAACGCTCCCATCACCGCCAAAAAATTCCACCCTCGGACTTGGCATCGGCCATCCGGCAATCGAGGTTTGCAACGTGGAGATCGTGGGACCACCGGGATTGAGGATACCGTCCACCTCCAATCCGTTGTCCACCTGAAAGGACCGGATCGCCTCATCGAGACGGGTGTTGATGTAGCCGGAGGGGCCGTCCTTCAGCGGTTCGTAATGGCCAGCCTGACCGAGGAAGGTCTCCACCTTCGCCACGTCGGGGCGACGGGGCGACGGTTGGCCGCATTGCCCGCGCCCACCGAACCACCGAACCACCGAGTTGGAAGGGATCGTCGCCGAAGAGCTCGGTGTTGGAGGCGCCGCGTTTCCACGCCTGCTGAAACGCGCCGAAGCGGTCGTCATCCGCCGCGTCGTCGGCCAGGCGGCCCGCGCTCACCCGCCAGGAACCGCCGGACGGCCCGAGTCCGGATTGCCAGGCCCTCCTGGGTTTCTCGGAGAACAGGGAACGGAAATCCGAACCGAACATCGGCAGCCTCCTCGCGCGCATTCCGGGAATGCGAACAACAACAGAACGCGAGGCCGCCGAGATCAAGAAATTTATCTTAATAATCGTAAAATATATGTCTTGACAGCTTTTACGTGTTTTTCCTGATTTTCTCGTGTTTTCAATACGTAAGGCGTAAATTTCCTCTCATCTGAGCGGTTTTTCGCGCGCAGGCCCATACGCCTGCCATGGGGGACGGGAAAAACCGGGCCGGAAGACCCCTTACCCCCGTTCGTTTTTCGCCGCGCAGCGGCAAACATCGCCTCCCGTTGCCGACGCACGGGATTATGGCGCTGCGCGTAAAAACCAAAGTTATGGGGGGTACGGGGGGACCGAGTCCCCCCGGAACGTTTTGGTTTTTCAGCGCAGCTTGGCGATGGCGGCGATTTCCACCGGCGCGTTGAGCGGCAGCACCGCCATGCCCACGGCGTTGCGGGTGTGACGGCCGGGCTCGCCGAAGACTTCGACGATCAGGTCGGAAGCGCCGTTGGCGACCTTGGGCTGGTCGAAGAAGGTGGGCGCGGAGGCGACGAACACGTCGACGCGGACGATGCGCTCGATGCGGTCGAGGTTTCCGTCGCAGGCGGCGTCGAGCTTGGCGATCACCTGCAGCGCGGCGGTTTGCGCCGCCTTCACCCCGGCTTCGATGTCGAGCTCCGCCCCCAGGCGCCCGGTGGAGATGAGGCCGTTTTCGGTAAGCGGCAGTTGGCCGGAAAGGTAGATCCAGCCGTCCACGACGAGGAACGGCACGTAGTTGGCCACCGGCGCGGCGGAAGCGGGAAGTTTGAGACCCATCGCCGCGAGGCGGGACTTGACGGCATCGCTCATGCCAACATCTCCATACAAGGCTATGGCCGCATGTCCGCAGGTTCCGCCGGGATTGCGCAAAACGCAATTGGCGGCGGCGCGGCGTTGGGCCTATTGTGCTGTCGCCCCGCAACGGGGGCGTCGGTTCGGCTTCAAGATTAGTGTCGGAGGCTCACGGTGAGCAAGCTCTCCCTGCCCAAAGAGAAAATCAAGGTGGTGCTGCTGGAAGGTATCCACGACAACGCAGTGCACGCCCTGAACGTCGCGGGCTACGCCAACGTGGACTCCTACCCCGGCGCGCTGGACGACGTTGCGCTGCGCGAGGCGATCGCCGATGCGCACATCGTCGGCATCCGCTCGCGCACCCGGCTGACCGCGCAGGTGATCGCCGCCGCGCCGAAGCTGATGGGCATCGGCTGCTTCTGCATCGGCACCAATCAGGTGGACCTGCGCGCCGCCAAGATGGCGGGAATTCCGGTGTTCAACGCGCCCTATTCCAACACCCGCTCGGTGGCGGAACTGGTGCTGGGCGAGATGATCATGCTCTACCGCGGCGTGCCGGAAAAGACCACGGCGGCGCATGCGGGCCGCTGGCTGAAATCGGCGAAGGGCAGCCACGAGGTGCGCGGCAAGAAGCTCGGCATCGTCGGCTACGGCCACATCGGCTCGCAGTTGTCCATCCTCGCCGAGGCTCTGGGCCTGGAGGTGCAGTACTTCGACGTGGTCAACAAGCTGGCGCTGGGCAACGCCCGCGCCTGCCCGACGCTGGAGCAGCTGCTGGAAACCTCCGACATCGTCACCCTGCACGTGCCCGCGACCGAGCAGACCAAGGGGATGATCGGCCCCTCGCAGATCGGCGCGATGAAGAAAGGCGCGATCCTGATCAACGCCTCGCGCGGCAACGTGGTGGATATCGAGGCGCTGGCCGCCGCGCTTTCCTCCGGCGCGCTCTCCGGCGCGGCGATCGACGTCTTCCCGACGGAACCGGCGGACAACGCCGCGGAGTTCGTCTCCCCCCTGCGCGGCATGGCCAACGTCATCCTCACCCCGCACATCGGCGGCTCGACGCAGGAGGCGCAGGCCAACATCGGCACCGAGGTGGCGGACAAGCTGATCACCTATTCCGACAACGGCTCGACGCTCGGCGCGGTGAACTTCATGGAGGTGGCGCTGCCGGTGCAGGGCACCGCGACGCGCTTCATGCACATCCACCGCAACGTGCCGGGCGTGATCTCGCGGATCAACGACATCTTCTCCGGCAAGGGGATCAACATCTCCGGCCAGTACCTGCGCACCGACGGCGAAATCGGCTACGTCGTGGTGGACGTGGAGGCGGACATCAGCCCGGCATGGGCTTCCGCAAGGCGCTGGACGCCATCGACGGCACCATCCGCTCGCGCTTCCTGTTCTGAGAAGCGCGCACCGCAAAAAACCGCCCGGAGCGATCCGGGCGGT
>JBFWJB010000054.1:0-11985 GCA_050253435.1 Rhodospirillaceae bacterium | reverse complement strand
TGCCGAGATGTTCCCCCGTCCGTGGAGCGAGGTGGAATTCCGCACCCTGTTGTCGTCGCCGGGAGTTTTCGCCCTGCTCGCGGAGTCGGAGGAAGCGGGGCCGGAAGGTTTCGTTTTGGCCCGTATTGCCGCCGACGAAATGGAAATTCTGACCATCGGGGTGCGCCCGGAGCGGCGCAGCGCAGGCGTAGGGCACCTTCTTCTGAAGCATGCGCTGGCCGCGGCGGCGGAGGCCGGGGCGGCCCAGGCATTTCTCGAGGTTTCCGTTAATAATCATGCCGCTGTGGCGCTTTACACGGCCCATGAATTCCAGATTACCGGAACACGCAAGAAATACTACCTGGAGTTTATCAATAATAGAGAAAAGCGCGTAGATGCACACATTATGTCCAAAGGCCTAACCGCCCTCGGAAAAACTTAGTATCCCACAAATAATTTATTGTTTTAAAAGACATTTCATGAGAGTTTTCGACCGCCGGCCGGGGTGTTTCGGCGGTAACGCCTATCCACTCGGCGACCACGCCCCCGATATCCTCCAGCAAAACCCATCCTTTCGGACCATGTCTCCCGGCGCTGCAACCTATCGTAAGTATTAAAACCTCGACAGCCCCCAAGAATGTCTTTTTCTCTTAAATCAACCCACAGGGTTGCGGGGTTATACCGCGCGCCTTTTATTATCGTCGATTTTGATGTTGATAATGCTTGATGAACATTTTATATAAGCATCGATCCGATGATTAAAGGGGTTCGGTACATGTCTGGGCAAGAGTGCAAGGAAAATCTGCTTCATCTTACGACGCAAATCGTCGCGGCGCATGTCGGCAACAACGACGTTGCCTTGGCTGACCTTCCCGGTTTGATCCGGAATGTTTTTTCGGCCCTCTCGGCGCTTGGGGAAGCTCCGGCGGCGGTTGACCGCCCACAGCCCGCGATTTCGATCAAGAAGTCGGTGACGCCGGAATACATCGTCTGTCTCGAGGACGGCAAGAAGCTGAAGATGCTGAAGCGCCACCTCAAGACGGCCTATGACATGACCCCGGAAGACTACCGCGAGAAATGGGGCCTGCCCGCCGACTATCCGATGGTCGCGCCGAACTATGCGCGGCACCGTTCCTCCCTGGCCAAGAAAATCGGCCTGGGCACGCGGGCGCGGCGCGGGCGCGGCGCGGCGGAGTGAGGCCGGTCCGCGAGGGCGGGCGCGCGTTCATGAAACTTTCACGGACATCAGGCGGCGGACTGTTGCATACGGTCCGCCGTTGCGCGTTATCCGCATGTCTTTTCATTTGCGCGGATTCGGACTACTGTCGCGGGCGAGGCAAACAGGACGTGATGGACAGAGCATGACATCCCGGATTGAGAAGCGATGCCTGGAACTGGGCCTGAAAATGACCGGTCAACGCCGCGTCATCGCTCAGGTTCTTTCCGAATCCGACGACCACCCGGACGTCGAAGACGTCTACCGCCGCGCCACCCGCATCGACCCGAAGATCAGCATCGCTACGGTCTACCGCACCGTCCGTCTGTTCGAGGAGGAGAAGATCCTCGAGCGCCTGGATTTCGGCGACGGTCGCGCCCGTTACGAGGAGATGCCGGAGGACCATCACGATCACCTGATCGACCTGGTGGGCGGCCGCGTCATCGAGTTCCAGTGCAAAGAGATCGAGGAACTGCAGCGCCGCATCGCGCGCGAGCACGGCTACCGACTGGTCGGGCACCGGCTGGAACTCTATTGCAAGCCGATGGGCGAGGCGGCGCCCGACGGCGCCGCGGACGACTGAGCAAAACACCCTCCCTGGCCCGGGGGATGGCCTTGCATGCGGCGCACCGGGGATCGGCGCCGCCCTGAGTGGCACGGAGAAACATGGAATCCATCGACGAGTTGCCCGGCGGCAGCATGGAGGTTCGTCTGGCGGCGGACCCGCGCGAGATCGACGCCGCGCAGGCCCTGCGCTTCCAGGTGTTCTACACCGCGGGCGGCGCCAAGGCCTCGCCGGAGACCGCCGCATCCGAGCGCGACCGCGACGATTTCGACGCGGTGTGCGACCACCTGCTGGTGATCGACCACGCCCGCGGCGAAACCCCGGCGGAATGCATCGTCGGCACCTACCGCCTGATGCGCCGCGAGCACGCGGCGAAGATCGGCCGCTTCTACACCGCCGCGGAATACGACATCTCCCGCATTCTCGCCCTGCCGGGGGAGATTCTCGAACTCGGGCGCTCCTGCACCCACCCCGACTACCGCACCCGCTCGACCATGCAGATGCTGTGGCAGGGCATCGCCAAGTACGTGTTTACCCACGACATCGCGATGATGTTCGGCTGCGCCAGCATGAGCGGCACCGACCCGCAGGCGCTGGCGCTGGAACTCAGCTACCTCTACCACTGCCACCTCGCGCCGGAGGAATTCCGCCCGCGCGCCCTGCCCGAGCTCTACACGCCGATGGACCTGCTCGCCAGGGACGCGGCGTCGCCGAAGCAGGCGCTCGCCGCGCTGCCGCCCCTGGTCAAGGGCTACCTGCGCCTCGGCGGCTTCGTCGGCGACGGCGCGGTGGTGGACCGGCAGTTCAACACCACCGACGTGTGCGTCATGGTCAAGACCGACCTGGTGACGGACAAATACTTCCGCCATTACGACCGCACCGCGCGCGGGAGCTCGGTCTGAGCGGCATGCGCAAGGAAGCGGAGCCAACGGCAGCGCGGTTCGGCGAACTCGGAGGCCTGGAGTCCCTGGTCGCGGGGGTGCGGCTTGGGATGATCTTCCTCTGGCTGCTCATCTGTCTGCCGGTCTACGCAACGGCGATGGCGCTCTCCGAACGCGCGCAGACGGTGTGCAACCGGGTTTTCTGGAAAGGCGTCCTGCGGCTCGCCAACATCCGCGTGCGGGTGCATGGCCGCGTCGCCGCGACGCGGCCGCTGCTGGTGGTGAGCAACCACATTTCCTATCTCGACATCCCGGTGCTCGGCAGCCTCATCCCCGGCTTCTTCGTCGCCAAGGCGGATGTCGCGGGCTGGCCCGGCCTCGGCGTGCTGGCGAAACTCGGGCGCACCGTATTCGTCGAACGCAAACGCGCCGAGGCGGCGCGCCAGAAGGTGGAGCTCACCGCGCGGCTCGCCCACGGCACGCCGCTCATCCTCTTTCCCGAAGGCACCAGCAGCGACGGCAACCGCGTGCTGCCGTTCAAAAGCACCCTCTTCTCCATCGCCGAGGAATACATCGAGGGCCAGCCGGTTGTGGTGCAGCCGGTGGCGGTCGCCTATACCCATTGCTTCGGCGTGCCGATCGGCTATCTCTGGCGGCACTTCTTCGCCTGGTACGGCGATATGGATCTGGCCCCCCACCTGTGGAGCGTGCTGCGCATGGGCCGCCTCACCGTGGAGGTGAACTTCCTCGAGCCGCGCCTGCTCTCCGCGCTGGGCTCGCGCAAGAACGCGGCGGCGGTATGCCACGAGGCGGTCAAGACCGCGCTCGGCCGGGCGCATACCGGGCACCGCGCGTGACGCGGGCACGGACATGCTCTAGACTTTTCCGGGCACCGATGAGAAGAGATGGGTTTCAGGAAAACAAAAACGTCGCGAGGGGACTCGGCCCCCTCGCGCTCCCCATTTGTTTTTCGCCGCGTAGCGGCTATCGACCGTCACGCCGCGTGATGGCGTTATCGCGCTGCGCGCAAAAACCAAGTTATGGGAGGCGCGGAGGGTCCGCGACCCTCCGCAAAGTTTTAGTTTTTACGGATCAGCAAGGGACGCGCGTTTTCCGGTGAGCGACAAGACAGTATTCATCAAGACCTACGGCTGCCAGATGAACGTCTACGACACGGCGCGGATGAAGGACGTCCTCGCGCCGTTCGGCTACGCCGCGGCGGACAGCCCGGCGGGGGCGGACCTGGTGGTGCTCAACACCTGCCACATCCGCGAGAAGGCGGCGGAGAAGGTGTTCTCCGACCTCGGGCGGCTGCGCGCGCACCATCGCGCCAAGGCGGAAGCGGGCGGCCGCATGGTGGTGGCGGTGGCGGGCTGCGTCGCCCAGGCGGAGGGCGAGGCCCTGCGCGCCCGCGCGCCGATCGTCGATATCGTCCTCGGTCCGCAGACCTATCACCGCCTGCCGGAGATGGTGGCGCGGGTGCTGCGCGGCGCGGGCGCGGTATTCGACACCGAGTTCCCGGTGGAGCCGAAGTTCGACCATCTGCCGCCGCCCGGCGCGGAGGGGCCTTCCGCCTTTCTGGCGATTCAGGAGGGCTGCGACCGCTTCTGCACCTATTGCGTGGTGCCGTATACCCGCGGCGCGGAGTATGCGCGCCCCGCGGCGGAGGTGATCGCCGATGCGCGGCGCCTGGTGGAGACCGGCGCGCGCGAAATCACGCTTCTCGGCCAGAACGTCAACGCCTGGGCGGCGGAAGGGCCGCAGGGCGGCGCGTGGAGCTTCGGCCGTCTGCTGCGCGAGCTGGCGGAGATTCCCGGCCTCGATCGCCTGCGCTACACCACCTCGCACCCGCGGAGCGTCGATGCCGAGCTCATCGCCGCGCACCGCGACGTGCCCGCCCTGGTGCCGTTCCTCCACCTGCCGGTGCAGGCGGGCGCGGACCGGGTGCTCAAGGCGATGAACCGCGGGCACACCGCCGCCGACTATCTGCGCACCGTGGAGGCGCTGAAGAGCGCGCGCCCGGATTTGATGCTCTCCTCCGACTTCATCGTCGGCTTCCCCGGCGAGACCGAGGCGGAATTCGCCGAGACGATGCGGATCGTCGAGACCGTGGGCTTCATCCAGGCGTTCTCGTTCAAGTACAGCCCGCGCCCCGGCACCCCGGCGGCGGCAATGCCGGACCAGGTCGCCGAGGACGTGAAGGTCGCGCGCCTCGCCCGCCTGCAGGACCGGCTGGGCGAAATTCAGGCGGCGTTCAACCGCGCCTGCGTCGGGCGCACCCTGCCGGTGCTGTTCGACCGCACGGGCCGCCACGCCGGGCAGCTGGTGGGGCGCAGCCCGACGATGCAGGCGGTGCATGCGGAAGCGCCCGCCGACGCGATGGGCGCGATTCGCACGGTGCGTATCGTCGGGGTCGGCCCGAACAGCCTTGCAGGCGTGCTCGAAGACCTGGGAGAAAGGGACGCGGCGGAATGAGCGAATTGCCGAAAACCCCGCGCGGCGTCGCCTCGCGCACCCTCGATTTGGGGGACAACGCGGTCGCGGCGGAGGTCTACGGGCCGCACAACGCCCACCTCGACCGGCTGGAGGCCTTGCTCGGCGTCGGCTGCGCGCCGCGCGGCAACGCGCTCACCATCAGTGGCGGGGTGCGCGCGCTCGACGCCGCGGTGCGCGCGGTGTCCGGCCTCGCCGAGCGGGCGCGCAGCGGCCAGGGCGTCGAGGCGGCGGACGTGGAGGCGGCGGTGCGGATGATCCGCGACGATGCCGCCGCGCCCGAGCTTGCGCTCAAGACCCGCAAGAAGACGATCCAGCCGCGCACCCCGACGCAGGCGGACTACATCCGCGCCATGGGGCGCTTCGACCTCGTCTTCGGCCTCGGCCCGGCGGGCACCGGCAAGACCTATCTCGCCGTCGCCATGGCGGTGTCGAAATACCTGAAGGGCGAGATCTCGCGCATCGTGCTGTCGCGCCCGGCGGTGGAGGCGGGGGAGAACCTCGGCTTCCTGCCCGGCGATTTGCGCGACAAGGTGGACCCCTACCTGCGCCCCCTCTACGACGCGTTGAACGACATGATGCCCGCCGACCAGGTGCAGAAGCGCATCGAGACCGGCGAGATCGAGATCGCGCCCTTGGCCTTCATGCGCGGGCGCACCCTGACGGATGCCTTCGTCATCGTCGATGAGGCGCAGAACACCACGGCGGTGCAGATGAAGATGCTGCTCACCCGCCTCGGCGAGGGCTCGGTGATGGTGGTCAACGGCGACCTTACCCAGGTGGACCTGCCGAAGGGCGTGCGCTCCGGCCTGCGCGACGCGCTGGAAACCCTGGAGGGCGTGGAAGGCGTCGGCGTCGTCGAATTCACCGACCGCGACGTGGTGCGCCACGGCCTGGTGGCGCGCATCGTCGCCGCCTATGCGGCGCGCTCCCCCGCCTCGCCCTACGAGGTCCCGCCCGGAGGCGGCCATGGCTGAGGACTGCATCCGCATCGACGGCGCGGGCTGGGTCTTCGAGATCTGCATCGAGGACCCCGCCTGGGAGACCGCCGTGCCCGGCTGGCATGCGGCGCTTGCCCGCCTCGGCAGCGCCGTGGCCACGGAAATTGCGGAACGCGCCGCCGAGGCGGGCTGCGCCGCGGAGGCGGAGGTGGCGCTGGTGCTCTCCGACGACGCCGCAGTGCGGGAGCTCAACCGCGACTGGCGCGGCATCGACAAACCCACCAACGTGCTCTCCTTCGCCACCTGGTGGGACGACGGCTGCCCGCCGCCGCCCGCCCCCGGCCTGCCGCTTCTCCTCGGCGACCTGGTGCTGGCGCGCGAGACGCTTCTCGCCGAGTCGGCAGCCGAGGCCAAGGCCCCCGCCGACCATTTCGCCCATCTGGTGCTGCACGGGCTGCTGCACCTTCTCGGATACGACCATCAGGACGCCGCCGCCGCACGGGAGATGGAATCCCTGGAAATCCGCCTGCTGGCGGAAATCGGGATCGCCGATCCCTACGGCGGCCTCGGCCCGCGCGGAGACAGCGACGATGACTGACCCCACCCCCGAACACCCCCTGGCCCCGGCGGAAGAGCCTCCGTCTCGGAGCGAGCGCTCGTGGTGGCAGGCGTTCAAGGAGCGCCTGCCCTGGGTCTCCGCCACCAACGGCGAGCCCACGGTGCGCGAGGCGCTGGCCGAACTGATCGAGGAAAGCGGCGAATCCGACGCCCCCATCGACGCGCACGAGCGCCTGCTGCTCTCCAACATCCTGCACCTGCGCGACGTCACCGCCGAAGACGTGATGATGCCGCGCGCCGACATCGTGGCGGTGGCCCTGGATACGCCGCTGCCCGACCTGGTGCGCCGCATCGTCGAGGAGGGCGTCTCCCGCATGCCGGTCTACCGCGAAAACCTCGACGATACGGTGGGCCTCATCCACATCAAGGACGCGGTGCAGCACTTCGTCGGCGACGACGCCTGCGCGCTCGGCAAGATGCTGCGGCCCATCCTTTTCGTCGCGCCGTCGATGCGGGTGCTCGACCTGCTCTTGGAGATGCGGGTGAAGCGCACCCACATGGCGCTGGTGATCGACGAATACGGCGGCGTGGACGGTCTGGTGACGATCGAGGATCTGGTGGAGCAGATCGTCGGCGAGATCGAGGACGAGCACGACGACGAGGACGAGCCGGAACTGGTGTTCCGCTCCGATACGGTGCTGGAAGCCGACGCGCGGGTGCCGATCGCCGAGTTCGAGCAGGCGGTGGGCCCGATCCTCACCGACGACGAACGCGAGGACGCGGACACCCTGGGCGGCCTGGTGTTCGCCCTGGCCGGACACATTCCGGCGCGTGGCGAACTGGTGCCGCACGACTCCGGCATCGAGTTCCAGATCGTCGACGCCGACCCCCGCCGCATCAAGCGCCTGCGGGTGCGCAACCTGCCGCCGCGCCCCGGCGCGGCCGCATCATGACCGCACGCCGCGCCGCGGCGCTCGCCGCGCTCTGCGGCGTGGTGGCGGCGGCGGCGCTGCCGCCGCTCTCCGCACTGCCGCTGTTGCCGCTCTGCCTCTCCGGCCTCTACCTGCTGTGGGCGGGCGCGGACGCCGCGCCGCGGCCGAACCGGCGGCGCTTCCTCGTCGGCTGGGCCTTCGGCGCGGGCTATTTCGCCGCCGGGCTCTACTGGGTGGCCGAGGCCTTCCTGGTGGACGCCGCGACCTACGGCTGGATGATCCCCTTCGCGCTTTTCGGCCTCGGCGCGGGCATGGGCCTGTTCCCCGGCGCGGCGCTGTGGCTCGCCGGGTTCGCCCCCGCCCGCGCGCTTGCCCGCTGGGCCGGATTCGCCGCTGCCTGGGTGCTTGCCGAGTGGCTGCGCGGCTGGGTGCTCACCGGATTCCCGTGGAATGCCCTGGGCGTCGTCTGGGCGCCGCTGCCCGCCTTCCTCCAGCCTGCCGCGGCGATCGGCATGTACGGGCTTTCCTGGCTCGTCGTACTTGCCGCCACCGCCCCCGCCGCCGGGCGGCTTTCCGCCTTCGGCGCGGCGCGCGGCCTCTTGCGCGGGTGCGGCGTTCTGGTTTTCATCGTCTCCGCCCAGGGCCTCGCGGGCTGGGCGCGCCTGCCCGCCGGGCCCGCGCCGGTGCAGCCGCACGCCGCCCTGCGCCTGGTGCAGCCCAACATCCCCCAGACGATGAAGTGGCAGTCCGGTTTGCGCCGCGACAACCTGATGCAGCACATCCTGCTCAGCCGCCGCCCCGGATGGGAAAGCCGCACCCTGGTGATCTGGCCGGAGACCGCCTCCACCTTTCCGCTCGACCTGCCGCAGGACGGCCTCGCGCGCAACCTCGCCGCGCAGGCCGCGCCGCCCGGCGGCTGGCTGATCGCCGGCGCGCCGCGCCGCACGGGGCCGGGCGAGCCCTTCCGCCTGTGGAACAGCGTCATTGCGCTCAACGCCGCGGGGGAGATCGGCGACATCCACGACAAGGCGCACCTCGTCCCCTTCGGCGAATACGTGCCGGGCCACGGCTGGCTGCCGATCGCCAAGCTCGCCGCCGGGCGGGTGGACTATTCCCCCGGTCCCGGCCTGCGCACCGTACACCTGCCCGGCGCGCCGCCCTACAGCCCGCTCGTCTGCTACGAGATCATCTTCCCCGGTGCGGTGGCGGATGCGAAAGACCGCCCGGCGTGGCTGCTCAACGTCACCAACGACGCCTGGTTCGGCCTCTCCGCCGGGCCGCACCAGCACCTCGCCGCTGCGGTGCTGCGCGCCGTGGAAGAGGGCCTGCCGGTGGCCCGCGCCGCCAACACCGGCATCAGCGCGGTGATCGATCCCTACGGCCGAATCGTCGCACGCCTCGCCCTCGGCTCCCGCGGCGTGATCGACGCCGAGTTGCCGCGCGCCCTGCCGGAAACGCCGTTCGCGCGTCTCGGCAACGGCGCCCCCCTGGCGCTCGCCGCGCTGGGATTTCTCGTCGCGTGCCTTGCAGCGCGATATGGTTTGCATCGAAGGCGTGCAACACCCACATGTTAATCGCCCCTTGCTCGTCTGGACGATTGGCGGGAGACGGGGGGCTTTCCCGGTTGACGCACATACAACTGCATGTATAGAGTGCGCATAGGTTGATAGATGCCGGGCAAAGAGTGGCAGGTTCCACGAGGAGAGGAAAATGCCCAACAAGTCCATCAGAAGCCGCGACCCCAACCGGGCGCGCGGGTCCTCACGCGGGCGGACGCCGCAAGGCAATCCGAATCCCGTGGACGTGCATGTGGGCAGCCGCATCCGGCTACGCCGGACGCTTCTGGGGATGAGCCAGGAACGTCTGGGCGATGCCCTGGGGCTGACCTTCCAGCAGGTCCAAAAATACGAGCGCGGCACCAACCGCGTCGGCGCCAGCCGCCTGTGGGACCTGAGCCGCGTCCTCGACGTGCCGATCAGCTTCTTCTACGAAGACATGTCGGAAGGCGTCGCGGACAAAAGCCCGCGCCTGATCTCCGGCCTCGACGAAGAGCCGGAAACGATCGAAGCCGACCCCCTCACCAAGCGCGAAACCCTGGAGCTGGTGCGCGCCTACTACCGCATCGTCGACCCGACGGTGCGCAAGCGGGTGTTCGACCTCGCCAAGGCGCTGGCCTGCGCCGCCGACGGGCCGCAGACGCACACCGCAGACGCCTGAGGGCGCAGACCATCCGCACAACCCCGCACCCCGTCCAATGAAATTTGCCGGGGCGGCTCTCTTGCATTGCGGGGACACTTCGGATACGAGAGAACGTTCACGTTCGCCCGGCGCCCGCGCCGGGCGGGCTTCGGCCGTTTTTGCCGCTCATTTCGATCGCGCTCCATTCTGCGGAAGGCAAACCACCGCATCGGACCGGCGCGCGGCATCGCAGGGGAGGGGACCGTCGGTGTTCCAGTCGGACTATCTGTTTACCAGCGAATCGGTTGCCGAAGGGCACCCCGACAAGGTGTGCGACCGCATCTCGGACACCGTCGTCGATATCTTTCTCGCGGCGGAACCGCAGGCCCGCGTCGCCTGCGAGACCCTCGCCACCACCAACCGCATCGTGCTTGCGGGCGAGGTGCGCGGTCCGTCGTCGATCACCCCCGCGGTCCTGGAAGACGCCGTGCGCGACGCGGTGAAGTCCATCGGCTACGAGCAGGACGGCTTCCACCACGCCAACTGCCAGGTCGACGTGCTGCTGCACAGCCAGTCCTCCGACATCGCCATGGGCGTGGACGCCGCCGGCAACAAGGATGAAGGCGCCGGCGACCAGGGCATCATGTTCGGCTACGCGGTGGACGAAACCCCCGAGCTGATGCCCGCGCCGATCACCTATGCCCACCGCATCCTGCAGGATATGGCGGCGGCCCGCCATGCAGGCGTCCGGCCGGAATTCGGTCCCGACGCCAAAAGCCAGGTGACGCTGCGCTACGGGAACGGCCGCCCGGTCGGCGCCACCTCGGTAGTGGTCTCCACCCAGCATGCCGAAAGCGCCTCCCAGGCCGATATCCGCCGCCTGGTGCGCCCCTTCGTCGAAGCCGTCCTGCCCGAGGGCTGGATGCCGCCGGAGGACGAGTTCTACGTCAACCCCACCGGCCGCTTCGTCATCGGCGGCCCGGACGGCGACTGCGGCCTCACCGGGCGCAAGATCATCGTCGATACCTACGGCGGGGCCGCACCGCACGGCGGCGGGGCGTTCTCCGGCAAGGATCCGACCAAGGTCGACCGTTCCGCCGCCTATGCCGCCCGCTACCTGGCGAAGAACGTCGTCGCCGCGGGTCTGGCCGAGCGCTGCCTGATCCAGGTGTCCTACGCCATCGGCGTCTCCAAGCCGCTGTCGGTGTATGTGGAGACCTACGGCACCGGCAAGCTGCCGGAGGCGAAGATCAGCGACGCCCTGCAAAGCCTGATGAACCTGTCGCCGCGCGGCATCCGCGAGCACCTCTCGCTCAACCGCCCGATCTATGCGCGCACCAGCTCCTACGGCCACTTCGGCCGCACGCCGGAGGCGGACGGCGGCTTCTCGTGGGAACGCTGCGACCTCGTCCCCGATCTCAAGAAGCTGCTGCCCTAAGATGAGCGCCCCCGACACCCCGCCGGATGCGCGGGGGCCCCACTTCTTCGGCCGCCGCAAGGGCAAGGCCCTGCGGCCCGGCCGCGCCCGCCTGATGGAAACCCTCCTGCCGCGCCTCGCGGTGCCGCAGGAGGGGCCGCCGCTCGACCCCGCATCCCTCTTCGCCCGCCCGGTCTCCGCCTTCTGGCTGGAAATCGGCTTCGGCGGCGGCGAACACCTCGCCGGACAGGCCGCCTCCCACCCGGAGACCGGCATTCTCGGCTGCGAGGTCTTCCTCAACGGCGTCGCCCGCCTGCTCTCCCTGATCGACGGCGCCCCGGCGGAAGACACCGTGCGCATCTGCCACGGCGACGCCCGCATCCTGATGCCGCGTTTGCCGGATGCCTGCCTCGACCGCGCCTTCGTGCTCTTCCCCGACCCGTGGCCGAAACTCCGCCACGCCAAGCGCCGCTTCATCGGGCCGGACAACCTGCCCGAACTCGCCCGCCTGCTCAAGGACGGCGCGGAACTGCGCGTCGCCTCCGACGACATGACCTATATCCGCTGGGCGATCGCGCATCTGATGAACAGCCCGGACTTCGCCTGGACCGCCGAAACCCCGCAGGACTGGCTCGGCAGGCCCGAAGACTGGGTCCCTACCCGCTACGAACAGAAAGCCCTGAAACAGGGCCGCACCCCCATCGTGCTGCGCTTTGTCCGCAAGGCGCGGGGGTAAAACCCGGCCAGGGGCGCTGCCCCTGGACCCCGCCGGGGACTCGGTCCCCGGACCCCTAAGTTTTTCGCCGCGCAGCGGCAGGCAACACC
>JBFWJB010000053.1:0-12363 GCA_050253435.1 Rhodospirillaceae bacterium | reverse complement strand
GGGGGTTGGGGGCCCGGCCCCCCCGCGGGGTCCAGGGGCAGCGCCCCTGGCCTGGTTGTCCCCGTCCTTGACGCCGCGCCCCCGGCGGGGCATCTGAGAGCGATGCCGGATGTTTTGCCCGCCCTGCCTGCCGAGTCCGCCGTGTTGGCGGCGCGGCTGCTTGCCTGGTACGACGCCGGGCACCGCGCGTTGCCGTGGCGGCCGGAGGCGGGGGCGCCGGGCGACCCCTACCGCGTATGGCTGTCCGAGGTGATGCTGCAGCAGACCACGGTGGCGGCGGTGATCCCCTATTTCGAAAAGTTTCTCTCGTCCTGGCCGACGTTGGCGGACCTTGCCGTGGCGGAGGATACGGCGGTGATGGCCGCGTGGGCGGGGCTCGGCTATTACAGCCGGGCGCGCAACCTGCTCGCCTGCGCCCGCGCCGTGGCGGCGCTTCCCGGCGGCAGGTTTCCGAACACGGAGGATGGGCTGCGCGCGCTGCCGGGGGTGGGGCCGTACACCGCCGCGGCGATCGCCGCCATCGCATTCGGCCGCCGCGCCGCCGCGGTGGACGGCAACGTGGAGCGCGTTCTCGCGCGGCTGACCGACGACGCCACGCCCTTGCCCGCGTTCAAGCCCGCGGCGCGGGCGCTGGGGCTCGCGCTGGTTCCGGCGGAGCGGCCCGGCGACTTCGCCCAGGCGGCGATCGACCTCGGCGCGCTGGTCTGCCGCCCGCGCGAGCCGGACTGCCTGCTCTGCCCGTGGCGCGATGTCTGCCGCGCCCGCGCCGCGGGCACCATCTCCCAACGCCCGGTGCGCCCGCCCAAGGCGGAAAAGCCGCACCGCCGCGGCGCCGCCTTCTGGATCGAGCGCGACGGGCGCGTCTGGATGGTGCGCCGCCCGGACAAGGGGCTGCTCGGCGGCATGGCGGCCTTCCCCTGCACCGAATGGTCCGCCGACCCGCCTTCCGCCGCGCTGCCTCCAGGCTGGGCCGCCACCCCGCTGAACGCCACGGTGCGCCACGTCTTCACCCACTTCTCCCTCGACCTCGCGGTGGTCAAACTCGTCCCTCCGCCGCAGGCCGACCCCGCCGCCGCCTTCGGCCCCGGCGCCTGGGTGCCGATGGAAAAAATCGACGGCCTGCCCACGGTGATGGAAAAAGTCCGATTGGCGGTGATGGGGGAAGTCAAAGCATCGCGGCGACCGGCCCCGCCGCACCGCCCCTGACTTGCGGCGTTGGCCCGGTTTCTTGTTGCCGCCGCGCCGCCGCGGTGGTAGGACGCTACGCATGACCGACGTCACTTTTGCCGTACTGAAAGGCTACTGGCGCTTCCGTTAGGAAGCGGCATGACGTCATCGTGTGTGACCATCGCCGCCGTGTTCGGGCAGGCATGGTCACTTCTCCAGCAATGCAGCATCGGCACGGCGGCCCTCGAAAGAGAAGGCCGATGATTTTCGTTCCCGACGATCTCAAGACGCGACGCTGCCGGATCGCGGCGCTCCGGACGGAGGATGCCCGCGCATTGCAGGCGATTACCGACGCTTCCGTGATCTCCCGCGTCCATTTCCTCTCCGCTCCGTTCACGCTTGCGGATGCCGAGGCTCTCATCCGCGGCGGCGAGGACGGGCACCGTTTCTTCGGTGTCTGGAGCCGCGAGGCGCCGCAGCTTTTCGGCGTCGTCGGCGCGACCCCCAGAAGCCTTTACGAGATCGAGGTCGGCTACTGGTTCGCCGCGGCGGCGCGCGGGCGGGGGCTGGCGGGGGAAGCGGTCGAGGCGATGGCCGCGGCGCTCGCGGACCGCAATCCGGTGAGCCGGATCGTCGCGGAATGTCGGCCGGACAACCGGCCGTCCTGGCAGCTTCTCGAGCGCGTCGGTTTCGCCTCCGCCGGCAGAAAAGGCGAACGGCCGGGCCGCGAGATGCTCTTCTGGCGCGCCCGCTCCGGCGTCCGCTTCGACGTGTGCTGAAGGAGACGCGGAAAGGCGTGCGGCATACATGCGCACGCAATAAGAGTATCCACGCTGTCCTCTCCCCCTCCTAAAGGACACCGTTCCAACTTCCGCCATTGATGGCAATATTCAGTATTGATGATGAAAGAGGTTTTTCGTGCCGTGGGGTGGGCGGCCCACCCCGGATATGGGCAAAAGCGGGCCCGGAAGCGATGAGGGCGGAACCCTAGTGACCGTACCTGTTCAGGCGAGCGCGCAGTCCGTGGAAGACCGTTGCATGGGGGGATGCTTCCTCCTGCGCGTGGGGCTTCCCGTGGTGATGGCGCTGCTTCTGGCGGCGACGGTGTTCTATGCCTTTTTCAGCTGGTCGACGCGGTCGATCGATACGGTATCGGTGGAGCGGCAGCGGGAGCTGGCGTCGGTGGTCATCGGCCAGTTGCGGTCGTCCGTCTCGCACGAGCAGGAAAGCGTGACGGTCTGGGACGATGCGGTGAACGCTTTGCGCCGCGGCAAAGATACGGAGTGGATCGACGGCAACCTCGGCACGTGGATGTACACGTTCTTCCAGCACAACGCGACGTTCATCCTCGATCCGCGGAACCGTCCGCTCTACGCCTACCGCAACGACGAGGCGGTTCCTCCGGAAACCTTCAGGAGTGCGGAGCCTGTCGTTGCGCCGATGCTCGCGGAGCTGCGCCGCAAGATGCGGCGCGGCGATACCAGCGGCGTCGATGACCGTTTTCTGACGCCCGGAGTCTCGGACTTCGCCATGGTGGACGGGCATCCCGCGGCGGTGAGCCTGAAGCCCATCGTCAGCGATAGCGGCCGGATCCGGCAGACCCCGGGCCGGGAGTTCGTGCACATCGCGATTCGCTACCTGGACGGCGCGTTTCTGACCGAACTGTCGCGGAACTATCTGTTCGCCGATCTCCACTTCTCCGTCGAGCGGGTCGTCGGGAAACACCAGGAGGCGCTGCCGCTTCGGCGCGCCGATGGGCGGACGCTCGGCTATTTCATTTGGTCTCCCTATCTGCCGGGACACGATTTCGCAGAACAGATCAGGCCGATTCTCGTCGTTTCCGGCGTGGTTCTGGCGTTCTGCGCCCTGGGCGGGCTGTGGCTGGCGTATCGCGGCGCGCGGACCAACCTTGCCCATAAGGACCATATCTACCGCCTCGCGCATTTCGATTCCCTGACCGGTCTGCCGAACCGCCCGTCGTTCGAGCGCCGGTTGAGCGACCTGCTGTTCGCGGTCCGCCCCGGCGTGCGGCAAGGGGCGGTGATCTACATCGATCTCGACCATTTCAAGGACGTGAACGATACGCTGGGGCACGCCGCCGGCGATCAGGTGGTGCGGCTGGTGGCGCGGCGCTTGGGTGGTCTGCTCGCTTCCGGCGGCAGCGCCTTCCGCCTCGGCGGCGACGAGTTCGTCGTGCTGCTGCGTCAGGACGATGCGGTGGAGATCGGCGATTTGTGCAAGCGGATCGTCCAAGTTCTGCAGGAGCCCTGTTCCATCCGGGGCAGGCAGGTCCACATCAGCGGTTCCGTCGGCGTCGCCCTGTTCCCCGAACACGGCCGCGACCATGCGGAGTTGATGCGCAAGGCGGATGTGGCTCTCTATGCGGCCAAGACCACGGGGCGCAACCGCTATGCCGTCTTCGCGCCGGAAATGGACCGGGTTCTGAACGAGCGGTCGCGTCTGGAGCAGGATTTGCGCGCCGCCCTCGTCGATCGTTCCGGCATCGCCATCCACTATCAGCCGAAATACCGGGCTTCGGACTATGCCCTGGTCTCGGCCGAGGCGTTGGTGCGCTGGAATCGTCCGGGGGTCGGCTGGATGCCTCCGGCGCAGTTCATTCCCGCGGCCGAGGCCTCCGGGGCGATCATGGGCCTGGGGCTCCATGTTCTCGAGGAGGCCTGCCGCGCCGCGCGGCATTGGCCGCTGGAGCGCGTCGCCGTCAACGTGTCCCCCGTGCAGCTGCGCGATCCCGGTTTCGCCGATACGGTGCGGAACATCCTGCGGAGGAGCGGGCTGCCGCCGCAACGGCTGGAGTTGGAGGTGACGGAGAGTTCCTGGCTGGACGAAACCGGCAACAGCAGCGCCAACCTCCGGGAACTGCGGGGCATGGGCGTGCTCATCGCGCTGGACGATTTCGGCACCGGGTTCTCGTCGTTCGGGCGGCTCTACGAAGCGGAGGTGGACCGTATCAAGATCGACCAGAGCTTCATCCGCGGCGCCGGGGACTCCCCGGGCGACATGGCGATCGTGCAGGCGATCGTCGACATGGCCCGCGCGAAGAACCTGAAGACCACGGCGGAAGGCGTTGAAACCGCCCAGATCGCCCGGGCGCTGGGGACGATCGGATGCGACGAGTTGCAGGGGTATTTCTTCTCCCGTCCGGTCGCGGCGGAAGACATCACGGCGATGTTGCGGGTGGAACACCGCGGCGAAAGCCCGCGCGTGCTCCAGGTCGTCCGTTAGGACAGCCCGGTCATTTCCGAGCGGATGCGCTGGCGCAGCATGTCGATGGGGACCCACTCGTTGCGGGTCTTGAAGTGCCAGAAGGTCCAGCCGTTGCACGACGGCAGGCCCTGGAGGGCGGCGGCGACCTGATGGATGGAGCCGCGGGTATCGGCGGCGATCAGGGTGCCGTCGGCGCGCACTTTGGCGGTATAGCGCTGGCGCACGTCGGCGAGCATGTCACCGGGCGTGAGCAGGCCGCGTTCCAGCACCGTGCCGAAGGGGATGCGCGGCTCCTGTTTCTTGTTGAAGAGTTTGATCGCCTCGAGGTCGGCCACCGGCTCGACCGCGCGGATGCGTTCCAGCGCGCCCGCGATGTAGGCGCGGTCCATTTCGAAGCCGACGAAGCGGCGGCCCAGGCGCTTCGCCGCGGCGCCGGTGGTTCCGGTGCCGAAGAACGGATCGACGATGGTGTCGCCGGGCTTGGTGGCGGCGAGGATGATGCGGTAGAGCAGGGCCTCGGGCTTCTGCGTCGGGTGGAGCTTTGCGCCGTCCCCGTCCTTCAGGCGCTCGCCCCCGGTGCACAGGGGGAGCAGCCAGTCGCTGCGCATCTGCAGGCCCTCGTTGAGGTCCTTCAGCGCCTCGTAATTGAAGGTGTAGCGCGCGTCCTTGGACTTGGCGCACCAGATCAGGGTTTCGTGGGCGTTGGTGAAGCGGGTGCCCTTGAAGTTCGGCATCGGGTTGGTCTTGCGCCAGACGATGTCGTTGAGGATCCAGTAGCCGAGGTTCTGCAGCGCCGCGCCGACGCGGAAGATGTTGTGGTAGCTGCCGATCACCCACAGGGTGCCGTCGTCCTTGAGGATGCGGCGAGCCGCTTTCAGCCAGTCGGCGGTGAAGCGGTCGTAGGCGGCGAAGCTTTCGAACTGGTCCCAGGCGTCGTCGACGCCGTCGACGCGGGAGTTGTCGGGGCGCAGCAGCTCGCCGCCCAACTGCATGTTGTAGGGCGGGTCGGCGAACACCATGTCCACCGATTTCTCGGGCATGGCGTTCATCAAGGCGATGCAATCCCCCTGATAGACGGTATCCGGCGCGAAGGTCATCATGGGGGCACCATGCCGTGTCCCCGAGTCGCCGTCAAGAGTCCTTTTGAGTCAGCATCTTGCGGATTGGCGCGAAGGACTTGCGGTGATGATCGGTGACGCCGTTTGTCAAGAGTCCGGCCTGATGTTCGGCGGTGCCGTACCCGGCGTTGCGGCACCACCCATAGTTGGGAAAGTCCGCATCCAGCCCCAACATGATGCGGTCGCGCGCTACCTTGGCGATGATCGAGGCAGCCGCGATGGAGGCGCATTTGGCGTCTCCCTTGACGATGGCGGTGGCCGGGCAGGGCAGGCCGGGCGGCACCTTGTTGCCGTCGATCAGGGCGTGCGCGGGGGCGATTTGCAGTTTTTCGACGGCGCGCCGCATCGCGAGGAAGGTCGCCTGGAGAATGTTGAGGGCGTCGATTTCCGCCACCGAGGCCTCTCCGGTGGCCCAGGCGACGCCGGGACAGGCGATCAGCGCGGCGGACAGGGTTTCGCGGCGGCGCGCGGAAAGCGCCTTGGAATCCGCCAGCGCGGCGAGGAGTTCGGCGGGCACGCGGGCGCGGTCGAGGATCACCGCGGCGGCGAGCACCGGTCCGGCCCAGGGGCCGCGGCCGACCTCGTCGATCCCCGCCGCCGGGGCGGCGCAGGCGTCTTCGAAAAAGAAATCGGGCATGGATCTCAGCGGTTCAGGAAGGGCCCGTCTGGCCGCGCCGCGAGGCGCGCCTCCAGGCCGTCGAGCGAAGTATAGACCGGCCAGCGGCCCGACGCCACGGCGTCCAGGGAGGGCGTTTCCTGGTTCAGCCGCATGCGGTAGATCCAGAGGTTGGCCATGATCCGCTCGATGAAGCGCCGGGTCTCGCGGGAGGCGAGGGATTCGATGAACAGCAGAGGGTCGTCCCCGGCCTTGGCCTTGCGGCTCCACGCGGCGAGGTTGCCCGGCCCGCCGTTGTAGGCCACGGCGAGGAAGAACAGGTTGCCGCCGATGTAAGGTTCGGCGAGCAGGTGGTTGAGGTAGCGCTGGCCGAGCGCCAGGTTGAAACCCGGATTGAAGAGGATTTCGCGGTTGCGGGCCTCGCGCGAGATGAAGCGCGCGGTGGCGGGCATCAATTGCATCAGGCCGCGCGCGCCGACGCGGCTTTTGGCGTTGGGGTCGAAGCCGGATTCCTGCCGCGCGAAGGCGTAGACCACGGCGCGGTCGATGGTCCAGCCGCCGTCGGGGGTCCAGTTCGGCACCGGATAGCGGGCGTTGTCGTAGATCACGCCCTCGCGGCGCTGCATCTCGGCGGAGAGGCGGATCGACAGCCCGGCCAGCCCTCCGGCCCCGGCGACGGCGACGATCGCCTGCTGCGTCGGCGGATCGACGGCGGGGAAAAGGCGGCGCAGCTCCGCCTCGGCATAGCCGTCTTCGCCCACCTGCATCAGCGCCAGCGCGCGGCGGCCGCCGTCGTATTGCGCCACGGTGTCGCGGTCGGCGCGGGATATCGTCTCCGCATCCCAGCCGAAGCCGATGGGCAGCCCGAGGGAACGCCGCGCGATCAGGCCGTAAAAGGTGCGCCCGTGATCGGCGGCGAGCGAAAGCCAAGCGTTGACCGCCTGCGGCCTGCGGGCGTGCAGCGCGGCGCGCGCCGCCCATACGCCGCCCGCGGCCTGCATCCACGGGTCGGCGGAGGCGGATTCGGCGACGATGCCGAAAAAGCCTTCCGCCGCGGCGAAGCGTTTTTGCCGCCAGTTGGCGAGGCCCGCTGCCCCCGCCGCCTGCGGCGCGCGCGCCGCGGCGCGCGCGGCGGCGGGCTCGGCCCAGGCGCGGGCGAGGTCGTCGCGCCCGTCGAGGAAATAGGAGAAGCCGAGCGCGCCGCGCAGGCGGTCGTAATCGGTGTGGGTGAGCAGGCGCGGCAGCGGCGTGTCGGTGAGGATGCGCTTGGCGGTGAGCGTCGCCCCGGCGCGCAGGGCGCGGCGGAACTTGCGGGCGAGCGCGTTGGCGGTGTTGGCGTCGTGGCGGGAAAGGCGGGAAAGCGAAAGGCCGCGCAGCCACAGCTCGCCGCCGTCGATGCCGCCGCGGCCGCGCAGGCTTTGCGCATCCTCCGCCGCGGGCACCGGGGTGGAGCGGGAAGAGCGCGCCTTCGCCAGGCGGTGGATCGCCGCGGCGTCGGGATGGTCGGCATAGGATTCCAGCCACTGCCGCAGCTCCGCGCCGGAACTGGTGTAGCGCGTGGGGTGGAGGTAGCGCTGCGCCAGCACGGTGCCGAGCAGCACGTCGTCGGAGAGGCGCTCGATCAGGGCGTCGGCGTCGCGCCAGTGTCCGTCGTGCTGCAGCGTAAAGATGCGGCGGTAGAGCGCAGCGTCGGCGGCGGAAAGCCCGCCGTCGAAGGTTTCGATAACCGGTTCGGAGGACGGCGCGGCGAAGCCGGAAGGAGAGTCGGCAGCGCGCCCCGCGCCCGGAACGAGGGCGAAGGTGAGAGCGATGGTTCCGGCCAGCACGCGGACACGCCGGCTCAGGCGCATCTTGACGGGCGTCAACTCAAGGGTCCCCCCTCTTGGGTCGGAAGCGATGCGTCGGTTCGGTTTTGAGAGTACCGGGCTGCGCCTGCAGGCGCAAGGGTCCGGGTGTGACGGAGATCATTGCCGCGGTGCTGCGGCGGTGCCGATGCGCGCCTTGAGTCCGAGGAGATCGCGCCACACCGCCGCCTTGCTCGACGGGTTGCGCAGAAGGAAGGCGGGGTGGAAGGTGGGCAGGGCGGCGATCTCCCGCTCCGGGCGGGCAAGGGTGTGCCAGCGGCCGCGCAGACGGGTGATGCCGTCGTGGCTGTCGAGCAGCGCGGCGGCGGCGGAGCCGCCGAGCAGCAGCACCGCCTGCGGCGCGACGAGGTCGATGGCGCGCAGCACGAAGGGCAGGCAGAGGGTGACCTCCTCCGGCGTCGGGTTGCGGTTGCCGGGGGGGCGCCAGGGCACGACGTTGGTGATGTAGACCGCCTCGCGCGGCCAGCCGATGGAGGCGAGCATCTTGTCCAGCAGTTGTCCGGCGCGGCCGACGAAAGGCACGCCGGAGCGGTCCTCGTCCGCGCCCGGCGCCTCGCCGATCACCATCAGGCGGGCGTCCGCCGGGCCGGCGCCGAATACCGTGCGGGTGGCGGTGCGGCGCAGCAGGCAGGCGTCGAAGGACTCCAGCCGGGCGCGCAGGTCGTCCAGCGTCGCCGCCCCCTCCGGCGGCGGGGCGTCTGCTGCGGCGGCGCGCGGCGCAGCCTCCGTGCGCAGGGCGGCCTGCTGCGGCGGAGCGGGCTGCGGCGCGGCAGGCGGCGGTGCGGTGCGGTCCAGCGGGGTTTCGCCCACCGCGATGTCCACCCCGGCGGCGGCGTACCAGCGCAGCACCGCAGCCGCGTCGAAGGGCGCGGTCGGGGCGGTTTCGGGCGTGCGGGACTCTGTCATGGATCGTATGCTAGGGCATATTCCATCCGAGCGGAACTGCCCTCGCGGAAAGAAAAAACTTCGCGGAGAGTCTCAACCCCTCCGCTCCTCCCCTCAATTTTTTGCCGCGTAGCGGCAGGGGGCATTTTTGCGGCAACCATCGTAGTCCGATGGTGCTGCGCGCAAAAATTAAGAAGGAGGTCCGGAGGGCCTGTGGTCCTCCGGGGCGGGGCCGGGGCGGCAGCCCCCGGAGCGGTTTTTGGCACCGTGGCAGGCGCGCGCGTCTGTGCTATAACTGCGGTCCGCTGCGCCCGGTGGGCCAGGGGTTTGTTTTTGCAAGGACGTTGACGGCATGAGCGGTGCGGATACCGAACGCGAGGAGATGGAATTCGACGTGCTGATCGTCGGCGGCGGTCCGGCGGGCCTGGCTGCGGCGATCCGCCTGCGGCAGAAGGCGGCGGCGGCGGGGCGCGAGCTTTCCGTCTGCGTCGTCGAGAAGGGGTCGGAGATCGGCGCGCACATCCTCTCCGGCGCGGTGATCGAGACCCGGGCGCTCGACGAACTGATCCCGGACTGGAAGGCCAAAGGCGCGCCGCTGGGCGCGCCGGTCTCCGAGGACCGCTTCCTTTTTCTTACCGAAAAGCGCGCGCTGCCCCTGCCGACGCCGCCGACCATGCACAACGGGGGCAACTACGTGGCGAGCCTCGGCAACCTCTGCCGCTGGCTGGCGCAGCAGGCGGAGGAGCTGGGGGCCGACGTCTTCCCCGGATTCGCCGCCGCCGCGCCGCTCGTCGAGGACGGCCGCGTCGTCGGCGTCGCCACCGGCGACATGGGGCTTTCGGCCGACGGGGAACCGGGGCCGAACTTCCAGCCCGGCGTGAACCTGCGCGCCCGCGTCACCCTGGTGGCGGAGGGCTGCCGCGGCTCCCTGGCGCAGGACCTGATTTCCCGCTACCGCCTGGATGCGGGGCGGCAGCCGCAGACCTACGGCCTCGGCGTCAAGGAGCTGTGGGACATCGACCCGGCGCGCCACAAGCCGGGCCTGGTGATGCACAGCGTCGGCTGGCCGCTCACCCCCGACGTCTACGGCGGCTCCTTCGTCTATCATGCGGAGGGCGGGCAGGTGGCGCTCGGCTTCGTCGTCGGGCTGGACTACCGCAACCCCTATCTTTCGCCGTTCGAGGAGTTCCAGCGCTTCAAGACCCACCCGGCGATCCGCGGCATGCTGGAAGGCGGCAAGCGCGTCGGCTTCGGCGCGCGGGCGCTGGCCGAGGGCGGCTGGCAGTCGCTGCCCAAGCTCGCCTTCCCCGGCGGCGCGCTGATCGGCGATTGCGCGGGTTTTCTCAACGTGCCGAAGATCAAGGGCACCCACACCGCGATGATGAGCGGCATGCTCGCCGCCGATGCGGCGTTCGATGCGCTCGCCGCCGCGCCGGAAGACGCCCGCGGCGTCACGCCGGAGCGCTATCCGGTGCTGGTGGAGGATTCCTGGATCGCTTCGGAATTGAAGGCGGTGCGCAACATCCGTCCGGCGTTCCGCTGGGGGTTGTGGGGCGGCATGGCGTACGCCGCGCTCGATGCCTATGTCTTGCGGGGGATGGCGCCCTGGACGCTCGGCCACCATGCCGACCACGAGCGCCTGATCCCGGCGCGCAAGGCGCGCCCGATCGCCTATCCGAAGCCCGACGGCGTGCTCACCTTCGACCGCGCATCGTCGGTCTACCTCGCCAACACCACCCACGACGAGGCGCAGCCGGTGCATTTGCGCCTTGCCGATCAGGAGGTTCCCGTTGCCCACAACCTGGCGGTTTTCGACGGTCCGGAGGAGCGCTATTGCCCGGTCGGCGTCTACGAGTTCGACCGCGGCGATGCGCCGCGCCTGCGCATCAACGCCTCCAACTGCGTGCACTGCAAAACCTGCGACATCAAGGACCCCCGCCGCAACATCCGCTGGACGGTGCCGGAAGGCGGCAGCGGTCCGAATTATCCCAATATGTGAGGCGGTGCGGGCGGCGATGGCGAAGCATGTGCATCTGTGGCGGGGACTGGCCTTCGGCGGCGCGCTGATTCTCGCAGGCTGCGCCGCGGGCGACAGCGGCGCGAAGGATGCCGCCTCCGTTCCCGCGGCGGCGGTATCCAACGGCGGCGGCTTCGGCGCCTACCTTGCGGCGCACGCGGCGCGCCTGCGCGACGACGTGGGCGGCGCCTCGGATTATCTGTCGCGCACCCTGGAAAGCGATCCCGGCAATCTCGAGGTGCTGCGCCTCTCCCTGATCTACGCCACCGCCGACGGCCGCTTCGACGCGGCGGCGGAGGCGGCGCGCGCGATTTCCGCGGCCAAGCCCGGCGACATCATGGCGGGCTACGTTCTCGCGACGGAGGCGGCGCGCGGCGGCGACTGGGCGGAGGCGGACGCGCGGCTTGCGGCGATTCCGGGCAACAACCTCAACGCCCTGCTCGGTCCGCTGCTCAAGGCGTGGGTGGCGGCGGGCAAGGGCGACGCGGACGGCGCGCTCGCCCGGCTGGCGCCGCTCGCCGCGAAAAAGGCGTTCGTGCCGGTGCACGACTTCCACGCCGCGCTGATCTGCGACCTTGCCGGGCGCGACGCGCAGGCGGAAGGCTTCTACGATAAGACCCTGGCGGGCGACGGCGGGCGCTCCATCCACGCGCTGCAGGCGGCGGGCAGCTTCTTCAACCGCATCGGCAAGCCGGACCGCACCGCGGCGCTGGTGACCGCCTATATCGCCGAACACGGCGAGGGGGCGCTCACCGAGGCGCTGCGCCTCCGCCTGGTGGAGAAGAAAGCGACGGAGCGGGTAGCCCCGGATGCGGCGGCGGGCATGGGCGAGGCGTTCTTCAGCGTCTCCTCCTCGCTCACCAACACCGACACCTGGGAGGTCACCCTGGCGCTCGGGCAACTTGCGCTGCGCCTCGACCCCGGCCTCGACCTGGCGCGGGTGCTGGTGGGCGAACTGTTCGAAGGGCATGACGACTACGCCCGCGCCAACGCCGTCTATGCGGCGGTCGCAGCGGACTCCGACGTCGCCTATTCGGTGCGCCTGCGCATCGCCAAGAACCTGGAGCGCATGGACCGCGAGGACGAGGCGGCGCGCACCCTCAGCGACCTTGCCGCCGCTTTTCCGGCGCGGCCGGAACCCCTGATCGAGCTGGGCGACCTCTACCGCGGCCAGTCCCGCCATGCCGAGGCGGTGGTCGCCTACGACGGCGCGATGGCGCGCATTCCGAAACTCGACAAGCGCCACTGGGTGCTGTTCTACACCCGCGGCATCTCGCTCGAACGCTCCAACCAGTGGCCGCGCGCCGAGGCCGATTTCCTCGAGGCGCTGAAGCTGGAGCCCGACCAGCCGCTGGTGCTCAACTATCTCGGCTATTCCTGGCTCGACAAGGGCATGCACCTCGACCGCGCGCAGCAGATGATCGAAAAAGCGGTGGCGCAGCGGCCGCGCGACGGCTACATCGTCGACAG
>JBFWJB010000052.1:0-12498 GCA_050253435.1 Rhodospirillaceae bacterium | reverse complement strand
CTGGTGCACCACCCGGACATCTTCACCACCCGCTACAGCATCCGCCCCGGCGAGGCGCCGCGCAACGTCTCCATCCCGCCCGCCATCGCCGCCGCGATCCGCGCCCTGCCGCCGCAGCGCATCTGCGCCAGCCGCGGCCCGGTGGAGTTGGTCCCCGACGTCGGCACCACCGGCGAGGTGCCGCGCGCCAATACCTTCGAGGACGTGGGCGGCCCCTTCTTCCTCGACACCGAAAGCAAGACCGCCGACTCCATCCCCGACGACCAGTCGATCTGGATCCTCACCCCCAAGGGCCTGGTGGTGATCTGCGGTTGCGCCCACTCCGGCGTGGTCAACACCGTGCACCAGGCGCGGCGCATCACCGGCGAGCACCGCGTCGCCGGGCTGATCGGCGGCTTCCACCTCAATGCCGCGTCGGAACACCGCCTGCGCGAAACCGCGCGCGTGCTGATGGATTGGAACGTCGGCTTCGTCGCCCCCGGCCACTGCACCGGCGCGACGGCGATCGCCTACCTGCGCGGCCTCCTCGGCGACCGGGTCAAGCCCATCGCCACCGGCGACGTCATCCGCTTCTGAAGACGCCCGGCGCGGCTCAATGCCGCGCCGCCCCCGCGCCGTAGAACAGCTTCTCCCAGGCCTTGTGCGCCTTGTAGCCCTCGCGGATGAACGGCGTGAACAGCGCCAGCCTGAGCACCAGCTTGTTGGTCAGGCTGGCGGGAAAGCGCGTCGGCTTCTCGAAATCGACGAACAGCACCACGCGCACCGCGTCGGAATGGTTCCACGCCTCGTGCTCGTAGGCGTCGTCGAAGATCAGCGCCTCCCCTTCCCGCCAGTGGCAGACGCGGTCCGCCACGCGGATGCCGATCTTCTCCGGCGCATCGGGCACGATCAGGCCGAGGTGGAAGCGCAGCACCCCGTTGTACGGCCCGCGGTGCGGCGGCAGGTGCTTGCCCGGCTCGAAGATCGAAAACATCGCCGACTTCAGACCCGGAATATTCTGCAGAATGCGCCAGGTCTCCGGGCACTGGCGGACGGCCTCCTCCGAGACCAGGCCGTAACCGCAAAGGAAGAAAGTCTTCCAGTCGCGGTCGGCGGAAATCGACCGCACCTCGGCGGAAATCTCGTGGAACGCGGGCAGTTCCCCCTTGCGCGCCAGAACCGCCTCCAACTCCGCGCGGATCGCCCGCCACTCCGCCTCCACCCGGTGCGCCCAGGGGAAGGCGTCGGTGTCGTAGACCGGGGGGCTGCCCCCCTCCGCATAGTTCAGATTCAGCCGCTCGGCCGCGGCGACAAGGCGCATCACGCCCCGCGCCAACAGCCCCGGCCGCGCCATGGTGTCGTTGAGCCCTGTGGTGCGCGCCTGCTGCCGGTGTGCTAAGTCCTGCATAATGACTCCGGTTTTCTCCCATGTTTTCATGACATGGGAGGAAAACTGGAATGATGCAACTTAGCGGCGCGCTACCCCTCGACGAACGGCGCGTCGGGCACGAAGTCCGGATTCAACGGGTCGGGGCCATGGTCGTTGGGCCCCGCCTCGCCGCGGCTCGCCCACCAGTAGATCAGGATCAACGGCCCGATCGCCGGCACCAGCCACAGCAGCAGCCACCAGCCGGACTTGCCGAGATCGTGCAGCCGCCGCGCCGCCACCGCCAACGTCGGCAGAAAGATCGCCAGGGGAAACAGCAGGGAAAACAACCCGCCGGAAAGCGGGAAGGTCGCAGCGTCGAAAATCACCACCACCGCCGAACCCAGCAGGTAGAACCCCACCCACCACCAGAATTCCGCCCGCGCGGCGCGCCCGGCGAAGATGGCGTATTTGGCGAAGCAAACCTTGACCGCATCGCTGAAGTTCATCATCCCGCCACGATGCCCTTCGTCTTGGGAAAAAACAAGGCCGGGCTCTGCCCGGACCCGCAAGGGGACTCGGTCCCCTTGACCCCCTAACTTTTTTGCCGCGTAGCGGCCATCAACCGTCACGCCGCGTGATGGCTCTATGGCGCTGCGCGCAAAAACCAAAAGTTATGGGGGGCGTGGGGGGATTGGAGCCGACCGCCGAAGGAGGTGGGAACGCCCAGTGGGCGTTCCCAAGGCGGAAATGTCCCCCCACGAAGTTTTGGTTTTTTTACTTCCCCCCGAACCCCTTGCCGTCGTCGCGCAGCCAGACGTAGATCGCCGGAATGGCGAGCAGGGTGAGCGCGGTGGAGCTGGCGAGGCCGAACACCAGACTGATGGCGAGGCCCTGGAAGATCGGGTCGGCAAGGATGAACGCCGCGCCGATGATCGCAGCGAGCGCGGTGAGCAGGATCGGCTTGAAGCGGATGGCGCCCGCCTCCACCAGCACGTCGCGCAAGGTATGGTCCGGGTGTGCGGCCTTGAGGTGGCGGATGAAGTCCACCAGCAGGATGGAGTTGCGCACGATGATGCCCGCCAGCGCGATGAAGCCGATCA
The DNA here is from genome assembly GCA_050253435.1 of Rhodospirillaceae bacterium. Lineage (GTDB taxonomy): Bacteria > Pseudomonadota > Alphaproteobacteria > Rhodospirillales > Rhodospirillaceae > Oleispirillum. The sequence goes on along the minus strand of JBFWJB010000052.1, from coordinate 10,050 downwards.
TCGAGGTGGCGGTGAACGGCGCGCCGAACATCCAGTGGCCGAGGACGATGCCGATGAGGGTCAGCGGCACCGGCACCAGAATCACCAGCGGCACCTTGAACGAGCCGAACTGCGCGACGACCAGCAGGTAGATGGCCAAAAGCGCGACCATGAAGGCCGCCCCCATGTCGCGGAAGGTGACGTAGGTGACCTCCCACTCGCCGTCCCAGAGGAGGGTGAGCCCGGCCTCGTCGAGCGGCTGGCCATGATAGCCGATTTTGATCGGCGGCAGGTCCGGGTGGTCCTTCTGCACCTTCGCCAGCGCATTCTCCACCGCGAGCATGCCGTAGATCGGGGCCTCGTAGGCTCCGGCGAGTTCCGCCGTGACCATGTCGTTGAAGCGCCCGTCGCGGCGGTAGACGGTCTCCGAGGTTTTTTCGTCGACCACGCGCACCACGTCGCCGAGTTCGACCACGCCCTTGGCGCCCGGCACCGGGGTGGTGAGCAGGCGCTCGCCGATGGCGAGGTCGGAAGGCGGCAGCTTCACTGCGATTTCTATCGGGTTGGTGCCGTGGCCGCGGTGCGAATAGCCCACCGACACGCCGGAGAACAGGGCGCGCAGGGTGTCGAACACCGCCTGTTCCTCGACGCCGTGGAACTCCAGCGCCTCCTGGTCGACGACCAGGCGCAGGCGCTTCGCCGCATGACCCATGGAATCGTCGATATCGACGACGAAGGGCACGGATTTGAACGCCTGGCGCACCCGTTCGGCGGCGGTGCGGCGGGCCTCGGCGGTGGGACCGTAGACCTCGGCGAGCAGGGTCGCCATCACCGGCGGGCCGGGCGGCACCTCGGTCACCTTGACCGCCGTGCCTTCCGGCGCGGGCAGTCCGGCAAGGCGGCGGCGCGCATCCAGCGCGATGTCGTGGCTTTCGCGGCTGCGGTCGCCCTTGGGCAGCAGGTTGACCTGCAGTTCGCCCAGCTCCGGCGTGGAGCGCAGGTAGGAGTGCCGCACCAGGCCGTTGAAGTTGAACGGCGCGGCGGTGCCGACATAGGCCTGGATGTCCACCAGTTCCGGCAGTGGGGCGAGCCTGTCCGCCGCGGCGCGCAGCACGCGGCTGGTCTCCTCCAGGGAGGAGCCTTCCGGCAGGTCGATCTGCACCTGGAACTCGGACTTGTTGTCGAAGGGCAGCAGCTTGACGGTGACGCTCTTGGTGGCGAAGAGGCCGCACACCGCGATGGTCGCCACCCCGACGCCGAGGAGGAAGCGTTTGGAGCGGCTGCGCCCGGTGAGCAGCGGCACCGCGATGCGGCGGTAGAACGCGCCGAGGCGGCCTTCGTCGTCGTGGTGGCCTTCGCCCTCCCGCTCCGCCTTGCGCCCGGCCATGCGGTAGAGCAGCCAGGGGGTGATGGTGACCGCAACGAAGAACGAGAAGATCATCGCCGCCGAGGCGTTGACCGGGATCGGGCTCATGTAGGGGCCCATCATGCCGGAGACGAACATCATCGGCAGCAGCGCGGCGACGATGGTCAGCGTCGCGACGATGGTGGGGTTGCCGACCTCGGCCACCGCCTCGATCGCCTTGTCGGCGATCGACTTGCCGTCCTTCATCCCCCAGTGGCGGGCGATGTTCTCGACGATGACGATGGCGTCGTCCACCAGAATGCCGATGGAGAAGATCAGCGCGAACAGGCTGACGCGGTTGATCGTGTACCCCATCAGGTAGGAGGCGAAGAGAGTGAGCAGGATGGTGGTGGGGATGACCACGGCGACCACCAGGCCCTCGCGCCAGCCGATGGCCAGCGTGATCAGCCCGACGATGGAGATGGTGGCGAGCGCGAGGTGGAACAGCAGTTCGTCGGATTTCTCCAGCGCGGTCTCGCCGTAGTCTCGGGTGACCTTGACGTCGATGTCGGCGGGGACGAGGCGGCCTTTCAGGGTGTCGAGCCGCGTCAGGATGTTGTGCGCCACGTCCACCGCGTTGGCGCCCTTGCGCTTGGCGAGCGCGATGCTCACCGCGGGCGCGGGCTTGAGGCCGCCGTCCTTGATCTTTTCCAGCTGCCAGACGCGGGAATCCCCGGTGGCCGCGCCGACCACGATCTTCGCCACGTCCTTGACGTAGACCGGCCGCCCGTCGCTGGTGGTGATCAAGAGGTTGCCGATGTCGCCCGGCCCCTGCAGGGTGTGCCCGGCGACCACCGAGGGCTGCGCCCCCGCCTCGCGCACGCGGCCCAGCGAGAACGCGCGGTTGGCGTTCTGCACCTTCTCCACCAGTTGGTTGAGGGTGACGCCGTAGAGGCTCAGGCGTTCCGGGTCGGGCTCGACGCGGATCTGGTCCGGGTGGCCGCCCGCAATGAAGGTAAGCCCCACGTCCTCCACCTTCACCAGTTCGCTTTGCAGTTCGTCGGCGATGGCGTGCAGGGCGTTGTCGTTCCAGCGGTCTTCCTTGCCCGGCTTGGGGGTGAGGGTGAGCACCACCACCGGCACGTCGTTGATGCTGCGCCCGACGATCAGGGGCTCGGGCACGCCGATGGGCATCTCGTCGTAATGGGCGCGGATGGTGTCGTGCACCCGCAGAAGCGCCGCGTCGCGGTCGGTGCCGACGAAGAAGCGCGCGGTGACCATCGCCTGGTCGTCCACGGTCTGGGAATAGACGTGCTCCACGCCGTCGATGCCCTTGACGATGTTTTCCAGGGGCTTGGTCACCAGTTCCACCGCGTCCACCGCCCTCAGGCCGTCGGCGGAGACCATGATGTCCACCATCGGCACCGAGATCTGCGGCTCTTCCTCGCGCGGCAGCTGGATCAGGGCGATCAGCCCCACCGCCAGCGCGGAAAGCAGCAAAAGCGGCGTCAGCGGACTGCGCAGGAAGGTGCGCGTCAGATGGCCGGAAATCCCCAGTTTCATGACGCGCCCCCTTCCTTCGGGGCGTCCTGGGGCAGGATCACGTCGCCGTCATGCAGGCCGGAGAGCACCTCGATGCCCTGCGCATGGCGCTGCCCGGTCTGCACCACCACCGCAGTGCCGTCGGCGAGCCGGGCGAAGGTGACGCCGAAGCGCGTGGCGAGATAGCTTTCCGGCACCAGGAAGCCCTCGCGGCTGCCGGTCTTCACCGTCACCAGGGCGCGCTCCCCGACGAAGTAGTCGCCGAGGCCCGCCACCTCCACGTCGGCCATCACCCGGCCGTTCTCAAGCTTGGGATAGACCTTCACCACCTTGCCCTCGCGGGTGCGGCCGGGGTCTTCGTCCGGGGCCATGCCGCGCGGCCCGATGCGCACCGGGTCGCCCTCTCGGATGAAGCGGGCGTGGCGCTCCGGCACCTCGATGCGCAAGAGGTAAGCGCCGGTGGCGATGGTGGCGATGGGCTCTCCGGGCATCACCACCGCGCCCTCGGTGACGTGCACGGTGAGCACCCGGCCGTCCCCGGGGGCGAGCACCTCGCCCTCCTTCATCTGCTGTTCCACCACCCGGCGCGATGCGGCCTGAGCGGCGAGGCCGCGGTCCGCCACCGCCAGCGCGGTGCGCGCCGAATCCAGGCGCGCCTTCGACACCACGCCCTGCTTGTAGAGCTGCTGCGCGCGGTTGAAGTCCAGTTCCGCCTGGGCGCGCTCGGCGCGCAGCGACTGGGTCCGCGCCTCCAGCGACTGCATCTGCAAGACCAGCTTGGGGTCGCCGATGGTCGCCACCTTCTGCCCGGCCTTCACCGCATCGCCCTCGTCGATCGAAAGCGCGGCGACGGTGCCGCCGTTGCGGGCGCGCGCCTGCTGCACGTGGGCGCTTTCCACCGTGGCGTAGATGGTCTTGCGGTCCTCGATGGATTGCCGCCGCACCGTCAGGCCGCCGTCGGCCGCCTGCGCCAAAGAGGCGGAGACCAGGGCCGCCGCCGCGATTCCCAGGACTGTCCGGATCGTGCTGCGCATGGAGGAACCCCCTTCGTGGTGGCGCCCCGGAAGTGGGGCGGAGAAAAGCCTTGTTGACATAATATGCATATTTGCTAATTTAGCAAGTATGAATACTATGGATGTCGCCAACAACGCCCGACAGGCCGCCGACCTTCTCCGCGCCCTCTCCAATCCGGGGCGGCTGACCATCCTTTGCCTGCTTTCCGGCGGGGAAAAGACGGTCGGCGAACTGGAACGCGCGGTCGGCCTCTCGCAGTCCGCCCTGTCGCAACAACTCGCGGTGCTGCGGCGCAAGGGCCTGGTCCAGACCCGGCGGTTTCGCCAAAACGTATTCTACACCATCAGGGATGATCGCGCGATGCGTGTCATCGACACGCTGGCGGGATTGTATTGCCCCACCGGAACGCCGACATCAAAAAGCGAGGCAGCCGCCTCCAAGTAAGCGTGCAGGTTGGGCTTGCGATAACCACGGCGAAGCCGTGACAGCGGAGGGCAGCAAATGGCGCATATCGTGGTTATGGGTGCGGGGATCGGCGGCGTGCCGATGGCGTATGAAATGCGCGACGCAGCGCGCAAGGAAGACACCATCACGGTGGTCAGCAACACGCCCACCTTCCACTTCACGCCGTCCAACCCCTGGGTCGCGGTCAACTGGCGCAAACGCGAGGATATCGAGATCGACCTCGCGCCGGTGCTCGCCAAACGCGGCATCGCATTCTCCCCGGTTGGGGTGGCCAAGGTCTACCCGGAAGAAAACCGCCTGGAGCTCCTCGACGGCCAGGACATCATCTACGACTACCTGATCATCGCCACCGGCCCGGCGCTCGCCTTCGACGAGATCGAAGGCTTCGGTCCGGGCGGCCTCACCCAGTCGGTCTGCCACGTCGATCACGCGGCGCACGCCGCCGAGGCATGGGAAGCCTTCTGCGCCAACCCCGGCCCGATCGTCGTCGGCGCGGTGCAGGGCGCCTCGTGCTACGGCCCGGCCTACGAGTTCGCGGCGATCATGGATACCGACCTGCGCCGCCGCAAAATCCGCGACAAAGTGCCGATGACCTTCGTCACCGCCGAACCCTACATCGGCCACCTCGGCCTCGGCGGCGTCGGCGATTCCAGGGGGATGATGGAAAGCATCCTGCGCAGCCGCCACATCGACTGGATCACCAACGCCAAGATCGAAAAGTTCGCCGACGGCGCGGCCCACGTCATCGAGGTGGACGACGACGGCAACGAAAAGAAACGCCACACCGTGCCCTTCTCCTTCGGCATGATGCTGCCCGCCTTCCGCGGCATCCCTGCGGTAATGGGCGTCGAGGGCCTGGTCAATCCGCGCGGCTTCGTCATCGTCGACAAGCACCAGCGCAATCCCGCCCACCCCAACATCTTTTCCATCGGCGTCTGCGTCGCCATTCCGCCGGTGGGCAAGACCCCGGTGCCGGTGGGCGTGCCGAAAACCGGCTATATGATCGAATCCATGGTCACCGCCACCGCGCACAACATCGCCAACCTGCTCTCCGGCGCGGAACCGGACCGCGAGGCCACCTGGAACGCCATCTGCCTCGCCGACTTCGGCGATTCCGGTGCGGCCTTCGTCGCGCTGCCGCAAATCCCGCCGCGCAACGTCAACTGGTTCTCCACCGGATGGTGGGTCCACGCCGCCAAGATCGCCTTCGAAAAATACTTCATGCACAAGGTCCGCGCCGGAACCTCGGAGCCGATCTACGAAAAATACGTCCTCAAGGCGCTCGGCATCACCAAGCTCAAGGACAAAATCCTCCACACCATCCCCGACGAGCCGAAGCTCTGAGGCGCTGACGACCGCCCCCTCCTCCACGGAAACGCCCTCCCGGGCGTTTCCGCCGTTTTCGGCGGATGCCTAAGACTCCTTGCGCGCCTGCGCCCCCTGCCCCAGCCACACCGACGCCAGAACCACCGCCATGCCGGCGGACTGACCGGGCGTGAGCGCCTGGCCGAGGACGGCCCAGCCGAGCAGGGTGGCCGAAACCGGACTGAGCAGGCCGAGCGACGCCGCGGCGGCAGGCGGCAGGCGGTGCAGGCCGCGAAACCACACGGCATAGGCGGCGGCGGTGCCGACGATGCCGAGATAGGCGTATCCGGCCACGTTGGCGGGCTCCAACGGCGGCAACGGCGGCTCCATGAACACGGCGAACGGCAGCAGCACCGTCCCGCCGAGGACCAGTTGCCAGGCGGTGAACGCCATCAAGGACATCGGCGGCGCCCACCGCCGGGTGAGGACGAAGCCGAGCGCCATACACGCCGCACCGCCCAGGGCGGCAAGAATGCCGAGCGCATCGAGCCGGGCGGCGGGGGTGAGGACGAGCAGCCCCACGCCACCGATTCCGGCGCAGGCGGCGGCGATGCCGCGCGCGGTGGGGCGCAGTCCCAGCAGCGGCCAGGCGAGCAGCGCGACCAGCAGCGGCTGCACCGCGCCCAGGGTGGCGGCAACCCCGCCGGGCAGGCGGTAGGCCCCGACGAACAGCAAGGCCTGGAACAGGCCGATGTTGAGAATCGCCAGCGCGGTCATGCGCAGCAGGGAAAACCCCTCGGGCAGCCGCCGGTGAAACGCCAGCATCAGTAGGCCCGCGGGCAGACAGCGCAGCAGCGCCGCGGTCATCGGCCGGTCCGGCGGCAGGGCCTGGGTGGTGACCAGATAGGTGCTGCCCCACACCAGGGGGGCGAAGGCGGTCAGCACGATGTCGGCGAGCGCGGTACGATTGGCCATGGGAAATCTCTTCACATCAAGATATCATCTGCAAGGTAGGTCTTTTTATCTTGACGTCAAGAGATATCGGCAATGCACGACGACAAACTGGACCATATCGTGGCGCAATGGCGCGAGGCGCGCCCCGACCTCGATGCCGCATCGATGGCGCTGTTCGGACGGCTGATCCGCCTCTGCGCCCACCTCGAGCGGGAGCTGCAGAAGGTTCTGGCGGCCCAGGGCCTCGCCCCCGGCGAGTTCGACGTCCTGGCGACGTTGCGCCGCGCGAGCCGCCCCGAAGGCCTCACCCCCAACGAGCTGCTGGCGGAGATGATGATCACTTCCGGCACCCTGACGCATCGCCTGGACCTGCTGGAACGCGCGGGCCGGGTGGAGCGCCGCCCCCACCCGGAAGACCGGCGCAGCATCCGCGTGGTGCTGTCGGATACGGGGCGGGACCTGGTGGACCGGGCGGTGCGGGCGCACCTCGCCAACCAGCAGCGCCTGCTGGAAGGATTGGACGCGGAGGCGCAGGCCGCCCTTTCGGCGCTGCTCAAGACCTGGCTGAGCCGCTTCGAATAGGACCTCTACCCCCGCCCGCGATACGGCGGCACGCCCTGGTCGGGCAGCCAGATGCCTTTCGGCGGTTCGCCGCTTTGCCAGAACACGTCGATCGGCATGCCGCCGCGCGGGTACCAGTATCCGCCGATCCTCAGCCACACCGGGGCGAGGGTTTCCACCAGGCGTTTGGCGATCGTCACGGTGCAGGTTTCGTGGAAGGCGCCGTGGTTGCGGAAAGCATGGAAGAAGAGCTTCAGGGATTTGGATTCCACCAGCCAGCGGTCCGGCACGTAGTCGATGACGAGGTGCGCGAAGTCGGGCTGTCCGGTGACCGGACAGAGCGAGGTGAATTCCGGGCAGGTGAAGCGCACCACGGTGCGGGCTTCGGCGTCGCCCTGCCAGGGCACGCGTTCCAGCACCGCCTCTTCCGGGGTGGCGGCGGCGCGCGCGGCGCGGCCGAGCTGGGTGAGGGCGGGTTCGGCGGCATCGGTCATGGTTGGGGTCTCCTTCTCCTCCGGGGATAGCGGATTTCGGCGCGGGGCGCACCCCCGGAGATTTTTGCTTGCCCGCGGGGGGCGGAGACGGTTTCCTGAAGCCCCGAACCGCGGAGCCCCGCAATGGCCGCATCCGATTGGCGCTTCCTCGCCGCCGCCCCTTCCTGGCTTTCCCATGCCGCGGTGCTGCGCCCGCCCGCGGCGGGCGGCGCGCTGTGGCGGGCGATCGGCGACGCGCGCTTCGATGCGGCGATGGCCGCCGCCACCGCCGCCTTCGATCTCGGCGACGATACGGTGAGCGAGGAGATGGGCCTGCTCGCCCGCATCGCCAAGGATGAGCGCATCGCAGGGGAGTTTTTCCGCTTCTCTCCGCAGCCGGACGCCCGCGCCTGGCGCAACCGCGGCGTCGCCGCGCTGTGGGCGCACCGCTGGGATGCGGCGGCGGCGGCGTTTTCCGCCGGCAGCGGCGACGGCGCGGACGGGCGCTGGTGCCGCGAATCCCTCGGCCTGATGCTCGTCCTGGCGCGGCGCTGGGCGGAGGCCGAGGCGCTGCTCGGCCCGCCGGGAGAGGCGGAAGCGGAGGGTCTCGGCCCGGTGGCGCATCTCTGCCGCATGGCCGCGTCCTGGGGGCTCGGGCGCGAGGACCTCGGCCCCGACCTCGATCCGGCGGTTCTCCTTTCCCCCGGCGCGGCCGCGCCCAACGCCGGAAGCGGCCTTCCCGGCCGCCGCGTCGGCGGCGACCTGATCCTGTTTCTCGCCTGCGACCCGGGCTACTTCGACCGTCACGGCCTCGCCGCGCTGGCGAGCTTCGCGCACGCCCATCGCGGCCTGCGCCTGGGCGCGCATCTGCACCTCTACGACCCCACGCCGCAGGTCCGCGCCCAGGCGGAGCAGGCGGCGGCGGTCCTCGGCGTCGACCTCGTCCTCACCGGCGAGGCCGCTCCCGCGGAGGCCGACCCGGCGCGCCGCGGCGCCTATTGCGCCTGTGCGCGGTTCTGCCGCCTGTCCGAGGCCCTGCCCGCCTACGACGCGCCGGTTCTGGCGCTGGACGCCGACGCCCTGGTGCGCCACGCGCTCACCCCTCTGCTGGCGCGGGTGCCGCATGCGGCGCTGGCGCTGTCGCCGCTGTCCGTCCCGTGGAACCGCCACCCCGCCGGCTTCCTGCTGGTGCGTCCGGGGGCGGCGGGCGCGGCCTTCCTGTCCGATGCGGCGCGGCTGATCGGCGATTCCCTGGGGCGCGGACGCCGCCTGTGGTTTCTCGACCAGTGGGCGCTGCTGCTTGCCGCAGAGCGCCACGCGGCGCGCCTGCGCCTCCTGCCCTGGCGCTGCGTCTACGACACCGGTTTCGGGCCCCGCTCCTGGGTCTGGCAGGCCAACGACGCGCGCAAGGCGGACCCGCTCTACCGCGCCGAGGCGGAACGCCTGCGCCGCAGCGCCACGGCAACCGCAGGGTAAGCGCCGGCCCCCGCTGTTCGACTGTTGCCGCCTTCCCGCATGTCGGAGTATGTTGCGCCCTTACAACAAGAAAATCCCGAGAGACCGGGCGGCAGAACATCCAGGAGACCACCATGCGCCTCGCCGATGCTTCGATCAGGAGCAAGTTGTTCCTGTTCTATCTGCTCGCCGGCATTCTCCCGCTCTCCCTGATCGCCTTTCTGGCGTTGAACTTTTCCTCCCGGGCCCTGCTCGACAAGTCTTTCAGCCAGCTGGTCACGGTGCAGAGCCTGCGCAAGGCGCGCATCGAGCACGACTTCTCGATGCGTCTGGATTCGGTGCACCGGCTGAACCAGCGCAACGACATCATCAACCTGTTCACCGAGATCGGCGCGTTCGAGCACGTCCACGGCTTCGACACCGCCAACCGCCTCGACGTCACCGATCCCGGCTACCGCGCCATCGCCAACCGCTATTCGCCGTCGCTGCGCCATTACCTCGCCACCTATTCCTACCGCGACCTGCTGCTGCTTTCCATCGATGGGCGGCTGCTCTATTCGCTGAAGGAGGACCCCAACGCCGGGCGGCTGGTGGAATCCGGCCCGCTGCACGATTCCGGCCTGACCCGGCTGTGGCGGCGCATCTGCGAGACGCGCCGGGCGGCCCTGACCGATTTCTCCCTCTACGGCAGCGAACAGGGCGATTACGCCGCGTTCATCGGCCAGCCGTTCTTCGGTCCGGACGGGCAGATGCGCGGCGTCATCGCGCTGCGCCTCGGGCCGGAGCTTCTCGACACCATCGTCACCTCGCGCGAAGGCATGGGCAAGAGCGGCGACTCCTACATCGTCGCCTTCGATGCGGCGCGCGCGCTATGAGTTCCGCACCACGGTGCACACCTCCGGCGCCGGACGCTGGGTGATGGGCGCATCGATGCCGGAACTCGCCGATTGGAAGCAG